>CAYJLU010000017.1:0-19481 GCA_964371395.1 uncultured Rikenellaceae bacterium
TCATCCACCTATCAACGCTCTTCATAGCGGAGCAAAACATAGGTTTTGCAATGGTCTCTTATAGAGAATCTACTTACAGCGATAGTGCGCAGAGTAGTTACCCCTAACAATTCCTTGGAGTTTAGAACGGATAAGTTGGCGACGAAGTGGTGCTACTCTCTCCGTAAAGACCTTGCCTCGAAGGTGGTCATATTCGTGTTGAATTACCCTTGCCCACATATCATCAAATTTTAAGGTGTGCTCAACGAAATTTTCATCAAGATACCTAAGTACTATCCAATCTGGACGATTTACATTCTCATTAATACCCGGAACGCTGAGACACCCCTCTGAGTATGGAACTAGATCCTCGGAGCTTTCCACTATCTCAGGGTTAATAAATACTCTCTTGAAAGGAGCAGACTGTGCATCTTCGGCAATCGTCTCTCTATCCTCTTCACTCTGATAAAAGCCCGAAATATCAACAACAAATAGATTAATATCTCTTCCTATCTGAGGAGCAGCAAGTCCGATACCATCGGCTGCGTACATAGTCTCAAACATATTCTCAATAAGAGTTTCAAGCCCCTCAAAACCACTCTCAATATCCTTGCAATCTTTCTTTAGTACGTCATTTCCAAAGACGTAAATTGGTAAAATCATCTCTTCTACTATTTCTTTTTTATTATTTTAATTGGCAAACTCTCCAGCTCTTTAATCTATACACCCTCAAGGAATCTGCTAAGGATTATTGCAGCGGCTGTTCTGTCGACAACTCCCGCCTTCTCACGTCGCTTCATCATCTTAACTCCACCCTCGATCATTGCCCGTGAAGCCTCTAGCGTAGTACCATATTCATCTACCTCCTCAACTCGCATTTCAGGGAATCGCTTACGAAATCGCCCTAAAAAAGGAAGTATATACCTCTGGGAGTCGCTAGGCGAACCGTCAGCTTGAGTTGGCATACCTATAACCACCACACCCACATCCTCTTGCTTGAAGTAATTTTCCAAGAATTCGAGGCACTGTGAACTCTCAACCGTAGTGAGTGGTTGGGCAATAATTCGTAACGGATCACTTACCGCTATACCAACTCTTCGCCTTCCATAGTCTATTGCTAGTACTCTGCTCATATTCTAAGGATTGTAAATATCCGAGTATCTATATGCGAGTATATCGGCTGCGAGTTGTTTTAGTGCTTCGGCTTGACTCTGATGAGGCTCACCCTTACACTGGTTCCACTCGTTTATTGCAGCGCATATATCTCCATTTCGATAGTGCATATTTCCACGCTCAAGGTGTGCATTATAAACGTTGTTTTCCTGAATATAGTCTACTACTCTAGTATTTAAATAGTCCAATTTATAGCCTTGGCGAATTTCCGTAGAGCTTATATCCACAAATGGCAACTCACTACCACTATAACGAGGATACTCTATAAATTCAACCATTGAGTGCAACTCCTCTGCTCTATGCCACTTTAGACTTTGATTCTTAACATCTGTACCACAGAGTATTGCAAAGTCTTTGTCGGGATATAGCTCACAAAGTTTTTCTATTGTATTAATGGTATAAAAAGGAGCTTTTAGTTCGCTCTCGATAGTACATATCTCAATATTATCTTCGTCTTGAATTGCTAGTTCCACCATATTTTTACGATGCTCGTATGGAGCCGCAAGATTTGGTTTAAGTGGGTTTTGTGGCGAAAGTACCATCCATACACTTTGAAAACCACCTGATCCTATCGCCCACTGAGCAATGTTAAGGTGCCCCGAGTGTATGGGGTCAAACGAACCAAAAAGCAATCCAACCCTCTGTCTCTTTTGCATAACTATTTCAGTACTCCTAGTTCTTTGCCAACCTTAGTAAATGCAGCGATGCACTTCTCTAGGTTCTCACGGCTATGTCCTGCCGAAACCTGAACACGAATTCTCGCCTGCTCCTTTGGTACTACTGGATAGAAGAATCCAATGACGTATATACCTTGGTTGAGTAGTTCGGCTGCCATCTTTTGAGCCAGTGGCGCATCATATAGCATAACAGCACATATAGCCGATTCGGTAGGTTTAATATCAAATCCAGCCTCTCGCATTCCCTTAACAAAGAACTCTACATTATCGGCTAGTTTTGTGTGTAGTTCATCACTCTGTTCCAACATCTTAAACATCTCAATCGATGCACCTACAATTGATGGTGGTATAGAGTTTGAGAATAGATACGGACGAGAGCGTTGGCGAAGAAGTTCAATAATCTCACGCTTACCAGTGGTGAAACCACCTATACCACCTCCCATTGCTTTACCAAGAGTTCCCGTGATAATCTCAACCTTACCCCTAAGGTTATATTGCTCGGTAACACCACGTCCCGTAGGGCCTACAACACCCGCACTATGGCACTCATCCACCATTATCATCGCATCATACTTCTGAGCAAGTTCGTATATCTTATCCATAGGCGCAACGTTGCCGTCCATCGAAAATACACCATCGGTAACTATAATACGGAAGCGATGTTTTTGAGCCTCTTGTAGTTGTCTTTCGAGGTCCTCCATATCTGCATTAGCGTAGCGGTATCTTGCCGCCTTGCATAGTCTAACTCCGTCTATAATTGATGCGTGGTTTAGTGAGTCGGAGATAATGGCATCCTCTTCGCCTAGTAGCGGCTCGAATACACCACCATTTGCATCAAAGCAAGCTGCATAGAGAATTGTATCCTCAGTGCCAAAGTAGTTAGAAATAGCAGCCTCTAGTTCCTTGTGTATATCCTGAGTACCACAAATAAAACGAACTGAACTCATCCCAAAACCACGGCTGTCCATAGCCCTCTTAGCCGCTTCAACTAGGCGAGGGTTGTCCGAAAGTCCTAGGTAGTTATTAGCACAGAAGTTAAGAACTTCCTTGCCTCCAACCTCAATGTTAGGACGCTGTGGGCTCTCTATAATGCGTTCTGTCTTGTATAGACCAGCCTCTTTAATGGCATTTAGCTCATTTTGGAGGTGATTTTGAATTTTACCGTACATTTTTACTATTTTTGTATTTTGGTTTGATAAATTATAGCGGTCATCTCTATGACCTAACTACAAATGTAATAAAAAAATGTCGATACTTAGCACCCATATTAAATTTTTACCCACGATGGGCGAAAAACGTGCGGAGATGCTAAGCTCAGAGCTTGGCATATCTACATTTGAGGATATGGTTAACTATACGCCATTTAGATATATTGATAGATCGAAATTCTATACCATCAGGGAATTACAAAGAGAGGATCATAATGCCGAGGTGCAGATTAAGGCACGCATAGAGCAAGTGCAGATGGTCGGCAGTGGGCGTAGTAGTAGATTAGTGCTGACTATATATGATGGTACTGGTATTGCCGAGGTACTGTGGTTTCGTTCTACCACGTGGGTGTTAAAGAGTATTGATAGGGAACAAGAGTATGTATTCTTTGGTCGTCCAACGCTCTTCAACGGGCATCTCTCTATGGTGCATCCCGAATTTGAAGTCTATGGAGGTGTTAATTCCGCATCGTCGCAAGGTTCTCAGGGGGTCTATCGTACAACCGATAAACTTAAAAATTCAATGCTAGGCACTAAAGCAATAGCTAAGTTACAGAGGATTATGTGGGAGAAGATCAAGGGGCAAATTGAGGAGAATCTACCAGAGTGGCTAATAACTAGACAAGGGCTTATGGGACGAGAAGAGGCACTCTATCAGATGCACTTTCCGCAGAGTCCAGAGCTGCTAGAGAGTGCAAAGTTTCGCCTAAAGTACGAGGAACTCTTTATACTACAACTCAGTATGTTGCAACGCAAGGGTATTAGAGTTGAGAAATCTATTGGTTATGTATTTGAGAATGTAGGGGAGAAGTTCAAAAGATTCTATAATGATGTACTGAGCTTTGAGTTGACTGGTGCGCAGAAGAGAGTCGTTCGGGAGGTTCGAGAGAATACGGCTAGTGGCCGTCAGATGAACCGCCTAGTTCAGGGTGATGTGGGTAGTGGTAAGACTATTGTAGCACTCCTCGCCGCACTGCTAGCTGTGGATAATGGTGGGCAGTGTGCACTTATGGCACCAACTGAGATTCTCGCTCAGCAGCACTTTGAGTCACTAGCCCCAATGTGCGAAGAGATAGGAGTACAAGTGGCACTACTTACTGGCTCTAGTAGAAAGAAAAGCAGGGAGAAGAGTCTGGAGGGATTAATGTCAGGGGATATAGATATTGTTATAGGTACTCACGCTCTGATTGAGGATGCAGTGCAATTTTCAGCCCTAAAGTTAGTTATTATTGATGAACAACATCGCTTCGGGGTAATGCAACGTGCAAAGCTACATACTAAGGGCGGTGATATTGCTCCTCATATATTAGTGATGACAGCGACACCTATCCCTCGAACCCTCGCAATGACACTCTACGGTGATTTAGATATTTCGATAATAGATGAACTGCCTCCCGGACGTAAACCGATAAAGACTATGCACTTGCGTGAATCTCAAAGGCTTAGAGTTGTAGGGTTTATGCGTGAGCAGATTAGCCTCGGTAGGCAGTGTTATGTGGTCTATCCCGCCATAGATGAGAATGATAAGATTGATATTGCATCGGTCGAAGAGGGAGCTGTGGCACTCAGCGAACACTTCCCCCCAGAGAAGGGTTATTGTAGTGTGGTGGTACACGGCAAGATGACCTCAAAACTCAAGGATTTTGGAATGGATATATTCAAACGAGGTGTTGCACAGATACTTATTGCAACAACGGTCATAGAGGTAGGTGTTAATGTACCTAATGCAACGGTTATGGTGATTGAGAATGCTGAACGTTTTGGGCTATCTCAACTCCATCAACTTAGAGGTAGAGTGGGGCGAGGTGCCGATCAGTCGTGGTGCCTGTTACTCACTGGCGATAAGCTAGGGCGTGAGAGTCGTGCGAGGATGGCGGCTATGGTCGAGACCACCGATGGATTTGTTATAGCCGAACGAGATATGGAACTTCGTGGAGCTGGTGATATTGATGGTACTAGACAGAGCGGTGAGGCTATTAGCGTAAACTTCTCGGACTTGGCAAAGGATGGCGAAATACTATCTGCCGCCAGAGAACTAGCCGAACGAGTACTTGAACGAGATCCGCTACTTAGTGCCCCTATTAACTTTCCGCTTAGGGTTCTCGTAGCGAAGCTTAGGGCTGGAAAGGGAACTGCCGAAATTGAACTAGACCTATCAAAAATTAGTTAGAATATTTTACTGTATATACATTGAAGATTATGATAATTTCAACTGCATATTTTCCGCCAATTTCGCATATCCTAGCACTTAGAGATGGAGCGATTGTTGAGGCAAAAGAGAATTTTCAGAAGCACTCCGTGCGTAATCGAGCTGAGATAATGACAGCCACAGGCGTGCAGTGTCTAAGTGTGCCGATAGTTGGCGGTAGAGGAGTAAGAGCACCAATTAGTGAGGTTAGAATTGATCATAGTGAACCATTCCAAAGAGAACACCTTCGTAGTGTATTTACAGCATATCGCTCTGCACCATACTTTGAACACTTTATCGATAGAATTGAACCTCTATTTACTCTAAATGAGAAGTTCTTGTTAGACTATAATACTAGAATTTTGCAGGAGATACTATCAATCTTAAGGATTGATATTGAGGTGCGTTATACTGAGGAGTTTATAGGTGTGAATAAGTGTAGTGAACCTGTTGTCGAACCCTACTTTCAGGTGTTTAGTGATAGGCAGCCATTTATCGGCAATCTATCTATACTTGATTCAATATTTTGTAGAGCAAGGGATATATAGCCAGAGAGAGCGTGTCTAAAAAACATTTTTATACCCACTCATATAAGCAAAACGGTTGAGAGGAGTGATCCTTTCAACCGTTTTTACTATAATTTCTTGTATGAGACCTAGATATGTCTCTTCTTGCGCTTAATAGTTGGTCGTTTGCCTGCGCTGAGTATCGCAACACCAACTAGTGCTGCTACTACCGAGGCAATTAAAATCGCAATCTTTCCAGTGGCTATCATCGAAGGATCTGTAAATGCTAGAGAGTTGATAAATATTGACATAGTAAAGCCAATACCTCCTAGACAAGATACTCCCAATATTGTGCGCATAGTGGCACCAGATGGTAGTGCAGCTATCTTTAACTTTATAACCAAAATACTGAAAAGCATTATACCTATTGGTTTGCCAGCAACCAATCCGATTATTATTCCCAAGGATTGAGGAGTTGATAGTGCAGCGAGTGTATCTGCTGGTATTACTACCCCTGCATTGCAGAGTGCAAATAGCGGCATAATAAAGAATGCTACGGGTGAGTGTAAGGCGTGCTCGATACGTTGTACTGGCGACATAGTATTACGAGCCAGTACTCTAAGGTTCTGTAATGCCTCTCGTTGAGGTTCATTATTTAGCACCTCTACGTGGTTGACATCCTCTTGTTTGAAGTGGTCGAGAAGTCGTTTTCCGCTACCGTATAGCTTCTCCTTCGAGAACTTTGAAGCGGTAGGTATTGCCATTGCTACGAGTACCCCTGCGATGGTTGCGTGAATACCTCCTTTGAGGAATAGAACCCATAGTACTATTGCTGGTATTAGGTACCAACGCATTGCAAATACCTTAAATCTGTTTAGAATCAGTAGTAGAGCAAATACTACACCTGCTGAAATGAGTGATGTGATGTGCAGCTCGGTGGAGTAGAATAGTGCAATAACGACGATAGCACCAAGGTCATCAACGATTGCTAGTGCCGTAAGAAAAATCTTTAGTGATACAGGTACACGACTCCCCATCATCGAAAGTATTCCAAGCGCAAAGGCAATATCCGTTGCCATTGGTATTCCCCAACCGTCGATTGAGGGAGTACCACTATTAAATGCAAAGTAAAGCATTGCGGGAACAACCATACCGCCTATTGCTGCGGCAATAGGTAGTGATGCTTGCGATAGTGAGCGGAGTTGCCCTGCCACTATCTCTCGCTTAATCTCTAAACCTACGGCAAAGAAGAATACTGCCATAAGAGCATCATTAATCCATAATTCTAGAGGTTTAGTTAGCGAGAATCCCTCAAGCCCTATTGTGAAGTTAGTGTGCCAGAGTGAGGCGTACCACTGCGAAGTAGCATCTAGATTCGAGAGAACAAGTGCTATGATAGTGCTAATTATTAGTACTACTCCTCCTGCAAGTGGAGTGTGGAAGAAGTGTGTTAACTTTCCCCAGAGTGATTTAGAGTCGTTGTTAGTAACCATTTATATTATATTATTGTTGTTTTGTGGTTGATAGCGTTAGATTGCACAGCTTATAGAGAATACGTGCTCCAACTATTGCGTCCCATTCATCCTCAGATGAGGGCGTTACCTCGCAGAGGTCGAAACCTATAACTCTCCGACCGCTCTTTCCAAGCTCCACTAGTAGGTACACCGCTTGATTGAATGTTAAGCCTCCCGGTACAGGAGTGCCAGTAGAGGGACAGAAGGTCTGCTCTAATCCATCTATGTCGAAGCTAATGTAGACATTCATTGGCAAAGTCTCAATAATTTCTCGGCACTGTTCAGTCCAACTCTTGCCCATAGCCTCCGCATTAAAGAGCTCGGAGTCAGAAAAGACCGATACATTTGGATTAGTCGTGGCAAATTGATGCTCAGGTGTGCTATAATCCCTAACGCCAACCTGTGTGAGACGACTAATTCCATTACACTCAAGTGCACGTCGCATAATCGAGGCGTGAGAGTAGGTGAAACCCTCGTAACCATCCCTGAGATCCATATGTGCATCAATGTGGAGTATACCGATTTCGTCGTACCTCTCCGCCAGTGCTCTAATAAGTCCTAGTGGTGTGCTATGGTCGCCACCTACGTGCCCCACAACTCTACCTTCGTCAAGCTCCTTGCACGCCACACTATATACATAGTCGTTAAGCCACTCACTACACTCATTTACATAACTAATCTCCGAGCTAATAGCTTTATCACTCTGATCTCCACCAGCCTCAAGGTGGTTGATAACCCTAAGTGCCGCAACCCTAGCCTCGCTATTCACCTCAGCAACTTTAGCGTCGGTCTCTAGTGTGGCTATACCTCTTTGCCATATCTCAGGATAGTGAGCGTCGAAGATTTCTACTTGTGTACTCGCCTCGATTATAGCATTCGGAGCACCACAAGTACCTGACCTATACGATACCGTTGCATCCCAAGGTATACTGATGAGCGAGAGCGCAGAGTCAGCTGTGCTAAATTCAAAACCGAAGTAATTTCCATTATATACCCCAGTTGAGTCTGGATTAAATGCCATATCTTTATCTGTATTACGTTGTGAGATTTTTATCTTAAGAAATCATTGGGCTACAAAGATAGGCTTTTTTAGTTAATAATTAATGTTGCTCACTGGCAAAATTAATGCCCGCTTATTCGTGTATTATCCTAGAAAAGTCTCTCGATGCGTCCACAGATAAGGTATAGCTCGGCGATGGAGCTAAGCGGTACAATCGTGCTGTCGAATGATGGATTGTGAGGTACTAGTGCCACTTCTTTATTATTGTCAGTTTTGCGTAGAACCTGAACGGTTTCGTAGATATCGCCATCGTTGATAATAAAGCATAGATAGCTCTGTCCGAAGATTATATTACTTTTGCTATTTATTCGTTTGCAGGCAACTATATCTCCAGAGTTGTATCTAGGAGCTAGGCTCTGTCCGAATATTGGGCGGTAGAATGAACAGTCGTTAAATGGCTTGAGGTCGATATAGTACTCGATGTCACTTTCCTCTATTTCGAGTGGTAGTTTCGTGTTCGGTCCAATTGCTTTTGTAAAGAATGGTACTCCCTTTGCCTTTTTAGCCTCAGCCTCAGAAGCTCTATTTGCTAGAGTTCTAGAGCTAATCACCATAGGTAGTGTGCCATTTAACAGGAATTCAGAGTTAATGTTAAGTCTGCTCTCTAGTATTTGTCTATTGCGAAGGGTAAGTCCAATCTTACCGTTTTCAATCATAGAGTAGGCATTCTGACCAATGCCAAGTACGTCGGCCATCATTTTTTGAGTCATCTTTAAGCTCTTTCGAACCTCCAATAATCGGCTATTCATTAGGTTAATGCAATATAATGTTGATAAAATGTTGAAATATTTTATCATTAAATGATGGAAATATCATTAAATGATATTATCTTTGTTCTCAGTTAGGGTGGTCAATCAGAATAATAGTATCAAAAACTAATAATCTTATACTTCGCAAAAGTATGAATTCTTTTTAGCTTTTCCAAACAACGAGAAATTGCAATTATTAATAATAGAAAAATGATACATCTAAATCAAGATTTCTACAACGATTTGGCGCAGGAACTCATTACTCTAATTTATGATAATGATAGTGTGGAGGGTGTAATCGAACTCAGTATTAAACACGCAGAGGGTAAGGCTGTTGATATAGTCTTTGCCTTTAATGCAATTAACTTTTCCTTAGATAGAGGCTTGGAGTCAATTAACTACCTAATCCTCGCATTCCAAGATAATGCTAGAATCTCCACTGATTTCGATAGCACAATCCTATCCGCAATCATCGAGCAGTAGAACTCTATGGCAAAGACAACGCAAAGTGCTAAACCCAACGGCGATGAGATTATCAATGAGATTGATAGACTTGCCAAAAGATACGAAGAGCTATTCTCAAGAGAAGATGATATTAAAGCTCTTCAGGGTATTGAGAGGTGTCTGGAGATGAAGATTAAGTATCTGGCATCGGTTGAAAGGGTGAATCAAAGTGATGATGTTGTGACCGAGCCGCAGATATCATTGAGTGAACTTCCCACAGAACTCCTATTGGAGATATTTAATGCTATTAACTCAAAAAAAATGAAACAACAACTCTAAATCACACACCAGAAAAACTAGTCGAATTACTCGATGATCTTAGGCTTGACTCCAGAGCACTCATCGAGGAAATTGCAAGGCGAACACTTTGCTCATTCGCTCCATTTGTGGATCCAAGACTAGAAATGACAAGGTTTCATAGGGCGTACTACTCAATTCTTGATGATTTTGTTGCAAAGAAATCGAAGAGATTGATAGTGTCCGTTCCCCCACAACACGGGAAATCCTATGGAGCAAGCCACCTATTGCCTGCTTATCTATTAGGAGTAGATCCAAAACTGAGGATATGTATTGCATCCTATTCATTCTCGCTAGCTAGAAGATTTGGGCTAGGGGTGCAGCGTATAATAGAGAGCGAGAGCTATCAAAGACTATTTCCCAATACTAAACTCAAGGGGATGGAGGGTACCTCACGACAGGATAGTGCCCAGAGAACCACCGATGAGTTCGACATAGTAGGGCATAGTGGAGGATTGAGGGTGGTAGGGCGAGAGGGATCGCTCACAGGTAGTCGAGTAGATGTTATGATACTCGATGATATGTATAAAGATGCAGCAGAGGCAAATTCACCGCTGATTCGAGAGAATGTGTGGCAGTGGTACTCCTCGGTGGTAAAGACACGTCTGCATAATGACTCAAGAGAATTAATCGTATTTACTCGTTGGAGCGAGGATGATCTTATCGGGAGGTTATTGCAAGTGGAATCAAAGCGATGGAGAGTGGTAAATTTCGAGGCACTAAAGGCTTCGCCTCCCACGAAGTTGGACCCTAGGCAATTAGGAGTGGCACTATGGCCACGGCGACACAGTAGAGCCTCGTTGGAGCAGAGGCGTAGTCTCGATCCAGTGACATTCGAGGCATTGTATCAGGGAGATCCCAAACCTCGGGAGGGTGTACTTTATGGTGAGTTTCAGACCTATGGCAGTATTGAAGAGCAGGTTGTGCGTAGGGCAGTATATATTGATACTGCCGATAGGGGGCGTGATTACTTGTGTGCCATTGCATATAGCGTGGGTAGGAGTGGTACTATATACGTAAGCGGGGTGGTGTATAGCCGAGAGGCTATGGAGGTAACTGAGGGGTTGTGCGCTGAGTTGTTGAGTTCTTCAGAGGCGCAGATATGTTATGTTGAGAGCAATAATGGAGGCAGAGGCTTTGCTCGAACGCTACAAAGACTTGCTCCACGATGTAGGGTTGACAGCTTCTTTCAGAGTGCTAATAAAGTATCGAGAATCCTAAGTAATGCCACAGAGATTATGCGTAGGGTCTATATGCCCCTTGATTGGATTGACCGCTGGGGTGAGTTCTCAAGGGATTTATTATCAACAAAGAGAGAGGTTGAGGCATCTGTAACTGACGATGCTGCCGATGCGCTAACGGGAATTATTGAGAAAGAGGTTGATAGGGTTTCAAAGGGTGCGGTCTCAAAGGTTATATTCACAGCTAAATAAAGTTCATTTAGCTTAGTATTAATAGTTTAATTAACACATTTATCAACATCTTATGAACATTAATGTTAAAAATCTCAGTAGCCACGAGGTGGTTATTGATATCGAAGGGGTAATTGGTTTGGATGAATCGCTTCAGTTTGAAGGCGCAGCAAAGGGCTCTAGGGTATCCACCTATGATAGGTTTCGGCAGGAGGTTGAGCGTATTGAGCAGCTTGCCCCTAACAAGGTAAGGGTTAATATTCGCTCGATGGGAGGCTCTGTGCAGGATGCACTTTTGATCTATGGTGAGTTGTGTAGATTGGCTGAGTGTTCGATCGTGGAGACACACTGTTATGGTTTTTCAGCCTCGGCAGCCACTATCATTGCTCAGGCGGCAAGCCCATCGCTTAGGTATGTATCTAGTTCTTCGCTCTATATGGTGCACAGGGTTAGTGCTCAGATAGACGGAAATGTGGAGCAGATAAGCTCTGCTTTATCTATGCTAGAGAAGACCGATGCACAGATAGCTGAACTATATTCCGATCGTTCGGGTTTACCCGTGGAGCACTTTGTGGAACTAATGGGTCGTTCGGGTGGCGAGGGCGAATGGCTTTCGGCTCGTGAGGCGGTAGCACAAGGTCTTGCCGATGTGGTAGAGAAGCAGACTGTGGTTCGTGAGGTTATTAACACCATAAAGGGCTTTTTCGAGCAGATCTTTACAGATGGGCGTGCTTCTAATAGCCTTGATGATGAGGTTATCAACAGAGTTGTTAACAGTGTTGAGAACTATGTCTGCAAATGTGAAAAGAGTCAGTGTGCGGCAAAAGAAGATCCAGTGATCGAACACTATTCAGTTGAATTAAAGGGAAATAAGCGTTCGTATAGTAGAGATGTAGAACTCTTTAGAGATAGGTAATTGTCGGAAGTTTAAAGTAAGTTTTCTAGTTATAAACACTTTATTAACAGTATCTATCATCACTTTGCATTATAGTAATCTATACTTATTAACATAGTTGATGTTAATAACTTTGAGAAAGTTGATGTTCATATGTTGATAACTATGTTTACAACTCTAAAATTTAGCCTATCAGACAGAGGGTAACTATATATTAATCAATCTTTTAAAACATTCAAAACAAAATGTCAAAAATTATTTTAAATCCAAAGACCTATGTTGGTCAAGACCTAGCGCAAACTTTCTTTCGTCCAGTACTATCGGGTGATAGTGCAGTTGATCTAGGTATTAGAGTTATGTACAATATGCCGATGCCTACGACCTTGAACCTCTGGCAACGAGCATCAAATGCCCTGCGTAGCTATCAAAAGGGATGGGATGGTGGAGATACCACATACCGCTTTCAGAAGACTATTGACCTGAAGCAAGTCAAGGCAGAGATGAGCTATTCGGCTGCTGATTACTTCTCAATGGTCTATGAACAGCTAGTGGCAAGTGATGCTGTAAATCTCACTGACCTTAGTGACACTATGCTTGAGAAGGCAGAGACTGAACTATTTAGAAATACTATTGCCGAGAGTATCCGTGCTACAATGTGGGTGGGAGATGCAGATCGCTCATATAGCTACAATACATTCACAGGACTCCTCAAACGTATCAAGGATGATATAGGAAATACACCTAATGATATTCGTGGTGTACCAATGCTAGATATGTCAGTTGAGGGTAATGCAGAGAGCCTACTATCGCAGATCTATGAAAAAAGCCAACCGCAACTAAAACACCTGAAAGCCGAAGGGAGACTCGCCTTCTTTGTGACACGTGATGTGTATGAGAACTACGAAACAGGGTTGCTGGAGGGTAATTTGGATTCGGTTCGTTCGGCCAAAATTAATGGTATTGATAAGCTCTACTTTAGAGGAATTGAAATCGTGGATATGGGTATTGATGAATACTTGTACGAGGTAGCAGATATGCCGAAAAATTGGGCTATACTAACCGATAGACACAACCTTGTAATGGCGGTTAATACCGCAGATTTCCCCGGCTCACAAATCTCTATGTGGTATAACGAGGATGAGCTAGAGAATCGACAAAGAGCTGTATTTATGGCTGGTTGCGATTACCTAATGCCAGAACTAGTTGTTGCATCGCACACAGATGTGCTCTAGGGCTGAATTAAGCTCTGATTGCCAATATTAAGGTCTATAAACTCTTCATCAGGGGGAGGTAACTCCCCCCTATAACTATCGACCAATTATTTTTTATTTATTGATTAACAAATGAAGACAATATATATAAACAATTCTGCCACTAACCCTCTCTCTCCAATTGAGACTATCAATACCGGTAGTTCGAAGGGTGAGATATGGAGGTGGGGATCAGATAATCTACTACCACTTGCACTCAGCCAACTTAGTCGCAGTTCGCCGATACACCGCAGAATTATTATAGATAAAGCGGACTATATCTCAGGGCGAGGCTTCAAGTGTGACGACCAGAGGGTCACACGATATATTGAGTGTTGTAACCCGCTTGGACACTCCCTACGCTCGGTGGTTCAGCGTCTAGCATTCGATAAGTGTATATTCGGTAATGCACTACTGGAGGTAGTGGTGCGAGATGGACGTTTAGCTCTGTTTCATCAAGACGCTAGCCTAGGACGACTATCTAGAGATAGAGGTCATATGGTATTTAGCTCCTCGTGGGAAAATTTCAATAGCTCAAAGTCTATCACCCTGCCACTCTACCCCAACTTTGAAGAACAGAGCGATGGTACACTCCGCTCGATAGTCCACTACAAAGACTATGAGCCACTCTTCGAGAACTATGGTGTGCCTAAATATATTGCAGCCCTCGGAGCTATTGCCATTGCGCATAAGACCGAAAGATGGAATATTACTCGTATCGATAATGCCTTTTCGCTTAGCGGGGTAATGGTACTTGATGGTTCAAACTCCACGGAGCAGGAGGCAGAGCAGATAGCTCGTGAAGCTAAACAAAGGTTCGAGGGCACACCCGGTCAGGTGATGTTTATGGTCAAGGATATGAGCGATGGAGATAACAGTAAATTTGTACCAATCTCTACGCAGAGCGACGGCGATTGGAAGTCACTCCACTCTCAATCAATAGATAGTATTATTGTCTCTCATTCGTGGTTTAGAACTCTAAGTGGAATGGAATACTCTACTGGGTTTTCTGCCGAAAGGGTGCAGAATGAGTACAACATTGCACTATCTACTATCATCAAGTCTGAACAACAAGATATTATTGAACCTATCATCAGAATATTGGAGCAATACACCGATATGGATAGCTCTACGCTAGAGTTCGTAAATATTCCTCCATTCGACCCTCGACAACAATACCTAAGGGTTTGGGAAGCTAGAAAGGCCGATGGACTAAGTTATGATCCCGAGGATATCGAACAACAACGTTTCTTATCGCAAATTTAAGTTTAGAGCCACCCTATATCACATATCATAATTATTTCTAAACCCTCAAAAACTACATTTACCAATGCTACTAATTACACCAACCGAAGTAAAAGAGCTTGCCTTTATGGCCAGAGAGACCATAGAGGTAAGCTCTATTAGGTCAATAAAGATAGATATTGCGCAAGAGCAGTTTGTAAGACCACGCATCGGCGATAAACTCTTTGATTACCTCCTTGAACCAAAGTATGCTGAATTTGTGAGTCAATACCTAAAGCCTGCACTTGCCCATTATGTACGAGCTGCCATTATTGATGAATTATCGATCCAGATAACAGACAGCGGGGCTATACTCTACCAAAGCTCTTCCAAGGATAGTACTCAGGATAGTCGAGTAGATACCTCACTTCAGGATATTGAGGAGAGTAGAACAACGCAACTAGCCAGCGACTCTATCGATACTACAAACACCACGGTTACCGAGACAGCCTCACAAGAGACTGATACAGACACCCTAGAGAGTGTAAATGAATCCATACTCTCATATCCTATTGGCGAACGAACGGATACCACAGTTGAGAATACAACAGCCACTGTAACTACCAAGGATAGCGTAGTTGGCGAAAAACTAGATATTGATACTCTCAACTCCGAAAAGACCCTATCGCAGACCGACAAAAGCGACACTAACTCAATGCGAACCACTGAGAAGATTGTAGCTGCATCCGCCGCAGAGCGCAAAGTAATAGTTATGCGTGCTTACAGCGATGCAAAGGTACTGATGGCAAAGGCTATAAGGTTTATCGAACGAAATCTTGATGAATTTCCAGAGTATGAACCGCTGAACTTCTCGCAAAGGGTTTTCTTCTAGATTCAATTAACTTAAACATAATGCAAAAAGTAATGGAAATAGTATCACTGTTACTAAACTTTATACTAGGCAGTGGGATGTTGGGTGTACTAGTCTTTTACTCTTCAAAGCGAAGGAAGGCGCAGGCAGAGGCTAGTAGTGCGGAGGTTGATGCCAGAGGGCAGGAGTTATCTATTCAACGTGAGAATATTGAGTTTCTAGCCTCTCAACTTCAGGAGGCGTGGGCCGAGGTCGAAAAGCTACAAACCCTGCTTAACTCCAAGCGAGATCAAATCGTATCGCTAATTGCTCAGACCAAAAAACTAGAGATTGAACTCATCGAGTGCCACAGTAGTATGCGTCGAGCTGAGTTAGCGAGTTGTAGTAGGGTAGAGTGCCCACGTAGAATTATAACTGAACTTTAATATATAAATTTAAAAACAAACTAAAAAGATGAACAAGAGAGTAATAGAGGGTGTTGTGACTTCTCGTTTTGGAGGCAGAAAACACCCAATCGAAGGTATCTATAAGGTACATCAAGGGGTGGATATTGCAGCCCCAATAGGCACGCCGATATATTGTCCCTGTGCAGGAGTGGTATCGTCCATTTATAGGCACAAGTCAGGTGGATTGACGTTAATTATTCGTAGTACTCAGGGGGAATTACGCTTTGGTTTCTGCCACCTAAAGGAGGTGATAGTAGAGCAGGGCAGTAGTGTTACCTGTGGCGAAATGGTGGCAAAAAGCGGGAATAGTGGTAAGAGCACAGGAGCACACCTTCACTTCTCGGTCAAGAGTGGGGGGCGATGGTATGGCGAACAGTATATCGGCGGAAAGTATGTCAATAGTGAAGATTACCTAGAGTTCAATGTTTAGAAATATTATAATTGGAGTACTACTTGGGGCAAGTACACTACTTTTCATATTGTGGAACACTCAAGGCAAACGGCTCGACATATTAAATGGTAATCAGATGGTTCTACTCGATACCATCGAACACTATAAGGTTCGAGACTCACTCAGTGCAGTGGGTCTCGGCGTGCTACGCCTCGAGGTAAATGAGCTAAGACTAGCCAGAGCAAAGGATGTGGAACTTATTGAGGATATGGGTATCAGATTACGTAGAGCACAGAGTATCTCTAAGGTCTTTACGGCATCAAAATACGAGGTAATTTCGGTAGACTATGGAGATTCGTGGCGATATAATACCGATTATATAAACTTTAGTGCAAGTATAAATAGCGATACACTAAAGGCAAGTGTTGTGGTCTATGATACTATTGTGCAGGTATTACACAGAGTCCCTCGTTTTAAGTTCCTTGGAATATGGTTCGGAACTCGTGGTGTACGTCAAGAGATAGTTAGCAAAAACCCTCACACACGCATTGCCGCCGCCGAATATATAGAAATAGTACGATAATCTAAAGACGTCTCTTTAATTTTGCCTAATAGTTCTTAAGAAGAATAGACAAAAAGTCAGATCATATACGATTTGTTTAGCCTTACTCTTGTTATGATCCATTATTACCCTAATTCTATAGTGTTTAAATCACCGTGAGTTTTATTTATAAAGTTCATAACTTGTGCTCGTGCTTGCTCGTTAATAGGAATGTACTGTTTGTCAAAGACAATAGAGTTACGCTCCAGTACCTTTATCTGAGCTAGATTTACTATAAACGATCTGTGAACTTTTACAAAGTTATCTTTTGGAAGCTTACTGAGCATATTACTAAGCGATGCAATCGTAGCAATTACCTCTCCACTACTTAGAAATATATCTAGATACTCTCTCCGGGATTCTATATATAGAATTTCATTAAAATCTACCCTTACGGTGCGATTGCCAGAACGCAGGAATGTGTACTGGCTATCTATTCGTCCACTTGCGGTTCTATTGAAGTAGCGATTATTGACCTTTTCGACAGATCGTAAGAAAGCAGCATATGATAGTGGTTTGAGTAGATAATCTGCTGCATCTAGCGCAAACCCCTCAAGAGCAAACTCTCGATGTGCGGTAACAAAGATCACCTTTACATCAAAAGGCAGGGTCTCGACAAATTCAAGCCCCGAGAGCCTAGGCATATTTATATCGACAAAGAGAAGATCGACACTATTTTTACGCAGAAATTCAAGTGCCTTTAGTGCAGAATTAAAACTACCACACAACTCCAAAATCGATGTCTCTTCAACATATTGTACCAACTGCTGTAAAGCAAGTGGCTCATCATCAATAACTATACAACTTATCATATGATTGGTATCTCAAGGTTTACGGTGTACTGATTCTTATCTTCAATTATATCCAGAGTGTATCGATTCCCATAGAGTAAACCGAGTCGTTTTCTACTATTTGAGATGCCAACACCACCTCTATCTCTCTTTACATTTTCAGAGTGATTGCTGTTTATTACTACAACTTTGATAGTATCGTTACAAAAACTAAACTCAATATCTATGTACGATTCCAACTCGCTATCTACTCCATATTTGAAAGCGTTTTCAATGAAGTTTAAAAATAATAATGGAGGTATTTTAACTACTGGCACGCTCCCATTATATGAAATACTGACCCTCACCTCTTCGGGGAATCTTATACGCATAAGGTTTATATAGTTATTGATAAAATCCAGTTCTCTTTGTAGTGAGACAAGTTCCAGTTTATCGGCATCATATATCAGATAGTCCATTAAACCAGATAGCTCGATTATTGTCTGCTTTGCTCGAACGGAATCTACGTCTACTAGAGCGTGAATATTGTTGAGCGTGTTCATAAAAAAGTGTGGACTTATCTGGCTCTGCAAGTTTGAGAGTTGTGCTTTGACCCTCTGTTTTTCAATCTCACTTTGTTTCTGTTCTGAGATTATCCATCTTATTGCAATACTCATTCCCATATCTAGTGCAACGACAATGGCCGAGAGTATTATTACTTCATACATCGGAGGTATAAGAGTATGATTGTGCGGTACAGGAGGTCTCCTAAATGGTAAATTTCTTGTCATTTGAAAGGTTTCAATGTCAGGATAACCCTCCACGAAGAGATTTAGAATTGTATTTATCACATTAAAATATATGACAGAGATAGCTAAAACGATAAAAAGCAGTATAATGGAGATAATATAGCTTGAGTACTTTCGAGTAAAGAAGAGTCTAGGCATCAAAATAAATCTATTGATAAGAAAAACTATCCCTACTACTGCACACTCAACCCACATAACGTGAATAGATCTCCAGTCTTGGTTAATATCATTGATAAATATTAGTGGTAATACCACAGTAAGAGTCCACAGTAGAACTATTACTGTGAACTCTATTGTCGCTATCTTTTGTTTGCTACTCATACTATGTGAAGTTGCATATTTTTATTGAATTTTTCGTACTAAACGAACAAAATTATAGCATCTTTCCTCGTCGCCTTCCATCTTAATATCATTATCACTCTTCAGATCAAATCTAACTGCTCCCGCTCCGTGATAGTCTTGACCAGCATTATTTACTGCTCTGCCAAATGCAACGTACCACGCAAAATAGAATGGTTTGCCCTTGGTAAAACAAGCAGATGTACTTGTCCAGTAGTATCCAAAATCTTCATCACCCGCCTCGTTGACAAATGTAGAGGACTCGAACATCGGATCTATTGCAGCTTGAACACTCTTGCTGCTCGGGGCACGTGAATAATCTACAATACTTTGGAGTTCTTTAACATTTGGCAACCTCCAGTCGCTATACCCTGCAAGTGTTGCTCCCTCGGCATAAGGTAGTGCATCAATCCATTCAATGCCCTTGCCATTATCAGCCTTTGCCCACATAAGCCCAGTTGCTAGATCAGAGATAGTGCCATCGCCATTATCCACAAATTTATTTTCACCATAAAGATTCCCTCTTACTGCACGTACTTGCTTTGCCATTGGATTGACCGTAGATCTACTGCTTTGTCCATCTTGCCTTGGTGGACGTTGCCCATCATCTTGCCTTGG
>CAYJLU010000017.1:19581-22297 GCA_964371395.1 uncultured Rikenellaceae bacterium
CTTGCCTTGGCGGACGATTTTCATTAGAATCACCTTGACGATCACCTCCATTTGAACCAGCAGGGTAAGCTTTTATATGACCCGTAACGTGATTTACTCCAAATGCGGCATCGTTGCGACCTTGTGCCGTTTCCCCTGCATATTTATTATCAGCCCAATATTGTTGATCTTTGGTGATGTTATCGCCAGCTAGGTTGAAGTATTGAAGATCTATATATGGCCAACCAGTACTGAAGTTGCTTATAGAAAATAGCTCTTTGAGCGTTGGAAGTCGCCAATCTGAGTATCCTCCCATCTCTAAGTTTTCGCAGTACTCCTTAGCCTGAGTCCAGGTCATACCCTCAATCGGTGGAGTTTGTTGCCACATAAGTCCAGTGTTTAGATCGGTGATAGTTCCATTGCCATTGTCCTGAAATATCATAGATTCTCCACTTTGATAATTACCATCCTGACCGTAGAGCTTATCTCCGACTTTTGGAGTATCTATAACATTTCCAGTACCATCGTAGCAGACCGTCTGCCCTGTGGCATTTATCTTATAGTTAATCTGTTGTGCAAAGCTTTGACAACATAATAACATAGTAATTATTATTACCGAAATCCTTTTCATATCTTTAATCTAATTTAGATAGTTGCTAATCGTTGTATTTCTGCTGCCTACGTGATTCTTTAGTGTTGAAATCGCACTCTCAAACGTATTGAAAGAATATAAGAATGTGTAGCCTTTCTCCTCTTTGCTGACAGACTCTTTGATTAAATCATATTGATTTTGATATGTAGCCTGCATTTTAGAATCATAAAAAATATTCTCGTTAAAATCCTTTAGATACCCTTTATATATCTCCTCGTACTCATCAACTGCAATCAAATAACTTATCAACGGCCAACTACTACTCACCGAGTTATAGTTTGGACCTAGTGCAATACGATTGCCTTTACCTGAAACAAATGCCTCATTATGATCCCACGGAATCCAAGTCAAAAGCGATGTGGTAGGATTGTTGTATAAATAGTAATTCTGAGTCATATTACCATAGCTATCCCAATTCTGTATTGTTGCAGTTACTGCTAGCCATTTCATAAATCTATTGACATCAAAGACCTCCTCTAGTTCACTCTTCCAAGTCTCAAGATCAGTCGTGCGCTTACTACTATGTAGAGCATTGTATAGATTCAGTACATCGCTATAATCACAGGTCTCCTCATTTGTCTTTAGGTTAAATTCACTAGTGTCGTAACTGTTCCACTTAAACGAAGCTGCATCATCTTCAGGTTTGTATAGATTCCCACCAGCTGTTGTCTGTGTCTCAATTACTGTATCGTCAACCTCTTCGACCATTGTATAGAGTCCAAAATATTGTGCTCCAGAACCAGTATTTATATATACCTCATAGAATGCAGTATGCGCTGCCTCAATGCCAAACTCTCTGAAAAGATCAGATGCTGTTTTCTCTCGCATAAAAGAATCATCCTCATAGTTATTATTTAGGTTCAGCTGCTTAAATCCATAGAAACGTTGATTCTTAAGGACAGGAAAATCATCCTCATACTCATCAAAATCTAGTTTCAAAGAGGTTTTGTACACCCCTTGTGAGTATGCTCCCTCTAAACTAGAATTACCTTTATATCTGATACCAACTTCATACCAATCCTTACCCTCGAATGTAACAGTACACGGCACATATATTGGAGTGTAATCGACATAGTCGCTCATAATATTTTGGTGGTTATCCCTCAAATCTGCGTACATATCATTCCAATTCTCCGAACTGATGTTAATATCTATTCTAAGAACTTTATCCTGTGCAAAAACAATATTGTGGTTAGGCTCTGCATCATTGCTATGCGTTTCTGTTGTCCAATCAGGATATTGTTCACCGTCGATTGTTATCTCAGTTCTAGCAACATTCATTTCGCCGGGTGTAGATTCCATAAATACAACTAACCTTGAATCTCCATCACTTTGACGACCATAGGACCTTCCGTCAATGTGAAACGTGTAAGTGTTGTTATCGGGCAAAGAGATATGATCGACAATGTTATCAGCTTGATCAAAAAGGTACACAGCATCTGAACTACCTAACCCAAATATAAATTCATCACTACCATCTATCGCTTCATCACTTTGAATTACGAGGTAGTACTCACCAGCACCAATAGTTGCACCTTCAGGAAATACATACATATCAGTACGATCCAATCCCTTATCGTCGCTGAGTTTATAACCAGCCAATTCTATCGTCTCTATGCCATTGTTATATAGCTCGATGAAATCCTGTTGACTTGCGAATTCGTTAATAACAAGATCTTCATTATATACAGCCTCCTCGACATATATATATTCTGCCCCCGATTCTCCCTCTGTTGGTTGGTTTGGATCAATCTCATCACGGTTATGATCATCATTACAGGATATTGCCAAAAGTGAGGCAAAAAATAGTACAAACAGTACAATTTGTGATTTGTTTTTCATCGGTATTTCGTTTTTTGATTCAAGAACAAATATAATCCTTAATTATGCCTGACACAAAATGCAATCTACGAAAATACAGATATACTCTACCAAAAGATGATTTAGAGCCAATTTGGGTTGATGTTTTTCGATCAGTTTGAATACATACAACTATTGAGAGTGTTGATAGGTGGATGAAATTTTGAAGATGGTTCTAAGGGCTATGAAAGGAGCATATCTTAAGTATGTGACTGAAGAGTCATT
>CAYJLU010000018.1:0-21068 GCA_964371395.1 uncultured Rikenellaceae bacterium
AAAAAAACAAATAATGCAACGGTGTGATTTCTTGGAATCATTTATATTCTGCCCTAAGTGTGCAGGTGAATTCTTGGATAATGATGTTAAGTCTAAGAGGTGCAAAGAGTGTGGATTTGTCTACTATTTCAATCCATCTTCGGCAGTAGTGGCAATTATTCGCAACAGTAGAGGTGAAATTTTAGTTGCGATAAGAGCAAAAGAGCCTGCTAAGGGAACCTATGACCTTCCGGGGGGATTTCTCGACAGTTTTGAAAGCGCAGAGCAGTGTGTTAAACGTGAGGTTTTTGAGGAGTGTAACCTTGAGGTTAAGTCACTAAAGTACCTCTTCTCACTTCCTAATACATATAATTATAGCAATTTTGAGGTGCATACTCTCGATATGTTCTTTGAGTGTGTGGTGGATGATTTCGACAATCTTAAAGCTGCCGACGATGTAGATTCGCTACTATTTATTGCTCCAGACGATATTACTGCCTCGAAATTCGGACTGCACTCAATTAGTTTGGGTATTGCTGAATATATAAAGATGATCTAAGGCTCTTGCAGTCGAACTACCTCGGAGCATAGCCTTAGTATTGTCTGACTCTTGGCGAGTAACCATCATCACCGTCCCTGCTCAATTATCACACCTATCAATTACCGCTCCACTAAATCATCGCCCCACTAAATCATCGCCCCACTAAATCATCGCTCCACTAAATCATCGCTCCACTAAATTACCGCTCCACTAAATAACTGCCCCACTTAATCATCGCCCCACTAAATTACCGCCCCACTTGATAGAGGAAAGGGTTATTCGAAGAGTGAGTTTGTGGATTCACTATCTAGATGGTTATCTCTATTGCCATCTAGCGACTCTCTTGTAGAGGAGTTATTGCGTGCCTCAGAGTATAGCGAAACGCCACGTCTAAGATATGCAGGTTTAGATAGTTGATCCTCTTGATCCTCCATTACTAGCGAATTGATACTGCTGGTCTCAACAACTGGCATTGAACCACTTCCTACACGAATATGCTCGACAACCTCCGCCCTTTTAGTCTCCTTAACTGCTAGGTTTGGAACCTCGATTCTTGTAGGAGTAAGTTTTGGTGTAGAGATACTCTCTGTGCTCTGTGAAGAGTTTTCAGATTGGTGTGTCACAACACTAAATTCATCGTCTCTAGGCTTTTCTATACGCCTTGTAGTAGCTCCATCCAAAGGTTCATCGATTGCAATAACCTGTCTCTTTGGAGCAGCAACAACATTTTGTCGAGTAGTTTGCTCTGGTTTAAAGATACCTGTAAAGTACTCTTTAATAGCAGGAATATGCTTTGTATCGTAACCAGTAGCCACAACAGTAATGCGAATATTATTTCCGAGTGTAGGATCTTCGCCCGCTCCCCAAATCACATCTGTTTGATTAGAGTTTGGGTCGTTAATCAATCCTGATCGCTGTTGAATAAAGTCCATAACGGCAACTGCTTCTTCGTATGATACCTCTACACTACCCCAAGTAATACTAAGTAACACTTTACGTGCACCACGAAGATCATTGTGATGTAGTAGTGGTGAGTTCACAGCCTCTTCAGCTATTGCAAGGGCACGTCCCTCGCCATCGGCACTACCTGTTGCGGTCCCCATAAGGGCTACCTTACCCACAGAAGATAGTGTATCCTCTCGCATCACAGTGGTAACATCTGCAAAGTCAACATTGATATCCATATGGCTGGTGACAATATCGGCAATACTCTTAGATGCCATAGTCAATATATCATCTGCCTTGGCGTGTGCCTCTTTTATACCCAACTTGCCGTGAATTTGGGCAATGTGTTCGTTGTTGATAACAATCAATGAATCAACACACGGTAGCAACTCTTCGATACCTGCTACGGCTTGCTTAACTCGCTTTGGGCCTTCACCTCGGTATGGTATAGAGACCACACCAACGGTAAGTATTCCCATATCCTTAGCTATACGAGCTACCACAGGCGAGGCTCCTGTTCCTGTACCACCTCCCATACCTGCTGTAACGAATAGCATCCTTGTCTCATTAATTAGTAGCTGTTCACGAATTTTATCCTCGCTTAATTCTGCCGCCTCTCTTGCCTTCTCTGGATTATTCCCCGCACCTAATCCATCGCCTAGTTGAATCTTTATATCAATAGGGCTACGATCTAATGCCTGTCTGTCGGTGTTTATAACCATAAAGTTAACCTCATTAACACCCAACGAGTACATATGCTTCACGGCATTACCGCCACCTCCACCAATCCCCGCTACCATAATCATCGAATTTGGTCCCTTTGGCATCTTGAATTCTACTTCCATATCCTTGACTTACTTTTAATACTTTTTAAACTTGAATTTCAGAGACAATCTTACTTTTTCTTCTCCTCCCAATTGTCCTCAGTATCCACTTCATCTGGCTCAAACATCTTACCAAATATTGATGCTAATAATATAAAAAATCTCCATTTTTTCTTAGGTTTACGATTAACTGTTTTAAAGTCGCTCTCAGAATTATCATCTTGCTCATAGCTCTGCCCGTTGTTATAATTCTGCTCAAGTTCTTGTTCTGGATCATTTTCAGGGTTATTGTGATAATTACCATCTGCGTATCCATCGTCAACCATTGGGTCACTGCCACTACCTCGTGTCGCCGTGTCATTCACATTTACTCTATTTGGGTCAGAAGGATAGTCAGTATGGTTGTCTTGATACTCAATCTTTGAGGACTTGCGACTCCTCACAGTATCGATAAGGATACCTGCTATGGTCGAGAATCTTGGATGGTTAACAATCTCTAAGCTCTCTGGGGTTAGGTGTTGATTTGGAGATGCGACTCTAGCCTCACAACCTAATTGTTTACGAAATAGCAAATCAAGGTTCTTAAGTGTTGCACCACCACCAGTAATAACAATACCTGCTCCCAATTTATCCTTATAGCCACTAGCTTCAATTTGTTGGGCCACAAAGTCAATAACATCGTACATCCTAGCCTCGATAATTCCAGCTAGAGTCTTAACCGAAATCTCCTTAGGAGCCTGACCACTAATTGATGGTATTGTAATAAACTTCTGCTCAGAGGCTCTCTCGGCAAGTGCTTCACCGTATAGCGTCTTTAATTTTTCGAGGTGTCTATCCAAAATACCGAACGATTTTATATCTCGGTTAACCTCATCACCACCAACAGGCAATACTGCAAGATGACGGATTATCTTATCGTGATATATACAAAGATCGGTAGTGCCTCCTCCAATATCTACAACGGCAACCCCTAGCTCCTTTTCATCTTCGCTGAGTACTGAATATGAGGATGCAAGTGGTTGAAGTGTAATACCCTGCACTGTCATTGCTGCCCTGGCAAAGCAACGTTTAATACGGTCGATAGCGGCAATCTCACCCATTATTAGGTGAAATTCTGCCTCTAAACGCTTACCTTCCATACCCACTGGCTCGATAATATCTGCCTCGTTATCAATTTTATATGTCTGAGGAAGTACAGCTATAATAGATTTACCAGCTGGGAGTGCTGAGTTATGCATTTCATCGATTAGTCGCTTAACATCGGCAGCTGTAACCTCACTTACTGCGTGTTCAGAACTTTGCACAAAGACATTTCCCGTAGCCTTTGCACACTTAATATGTTGACCCGAAATTCCGATATAAACCTCGCTGATGGCAATATTATACTCCTGCTCAATTTGGTTTTTAACCTCACTTAAGGCTTGGAATGCTTGTTCATTGTTGCGCAAGTCACCCTTGATCACACCTTTAGAGGCGTGCTCTTTAACCGCTAGGATCTCTACTTTATTCTTCTCACCACGTCGGGCTACCGCAATAATTACCTTAGTTGTGCCAAGATCAACTGCTGCTACGTAATTATTTTCCATTTATATATCAAATTATATTTAAACTTTCATTCTATAAAAAAATAACTCACTCAGGCTACTCCACTACCACAATTTGGTCTCTATAACGTAAATCTATGACCTTAGCCGAATCTAAGGAAGCATATTTATATGCGTCCGAAAATAGAATCACCAGCTTTCTGAGCTTGTGCGCAATATCTTCGAGGTCTCCAAATTCAATTACTGCGGTACTTTGATAGGCAACAAGCCGTAAATTAAACTTTGTTATACGCTCACTATCAACACTCTCACTTACGTAGATTTGGGAAATAACACCCTGTAAGAATCTTTCACTCCTTAGAGCATCTACAAAGTTACGTAGTTTTTTTATATTTTGCATTGAATTTGGATGTTTTTTTACAGATAATTTTCCATAATAATCAATCCCAAAGTCAAAAGCAAGATCTCCACTTATCTTTATAACTCCAACTGAATAGTCCTTCACTGGTCGAAATACCCTATACAGAGAATCGACATAAAAGTCATACCCTTGCTCACTAATTATCCTAAAGAGTGGTTCAGGCTGTGTTATTCTAATCTTTACTACTCCATCAAGTGTAGAATACACCTCCACCGAATCGATATATTCATTACCTCTCAAAAATTGCTCTATATCCTGAACAGATACTTCACTTATAGATCGTGAGATAACCGAAAGTGAATCATCCACTATATCACAAACTGCACTCGCACTCAAAAAACGTGCCTCAGAACTATCTAAAACCGTCACCTCAATACCACTGTAACTTCGCTGCTGCTCTTGCCTTGAACATAACACTAGGCTAAATATCAGATAAGCGACTATTACCAAAGTTATAATTATATTAATATATGTCTTGGTTCTCTTTGTCATAGTTCACTAGCTCTCTGTACTACTTCACTTACTGCTGTGCGTAGAGTATCAATATCGCCTGCTCCAGCTGTTACTACAATATCAAAATCCATTCCTGCGAGCAACTCCACAACATCTGACTTCTCCACAAGATACCTCTCCTTTGTGATTCCATCATAGATAATCTCGGAGGTAACACCCTCGATAGGTTCCTCACGGGCTGGGTATATCGGAATCAATATCACTCTATCGGCGTGCGAGAGTGACTCCGAAAATCCCGCTGCAAAGTCCTTGGTTCTGCTATAAAGGTGCGGCTGAAAGATTACCGTTAAATGTCTACTAGGAAATATGTCACGTATTGACCTTATCATAGTATTAATCTCCTGTGGATGGTGAGCGTAGTCATCCATATAGACTGTACGGGGGTGGTTGAACCACAAATCAAATCTACGCTCAATACCCTTAAAGGTCTCTAAGCCAAGCCTTAAACCCTCAGGATTATAACCTCGCTGATCTAGTAGAGCTATTGCTCCTATCGCATTTTCAACATTCACTAACCCCGGCACTCCTAACTTGCAATTCTCGATCACTGCACTAGGCGTTACCACAGAGAAACTATATAGGCTATCTTCGCCCAATACTATATCTTTTGCAAAGTAATCCGAAGATGGGTTATCCAAGGAGTATGTAAAGTGCTCTACTGTCTGAGGAATTGCAAGCTCTACTCCATATTTGACCACAACACTATCTTTGCACTGCGACACGAATTTCTCGAATCCTCCACGAAACTGCTCTGCACTTCCATATATATCCAAGTGATCTGGATCAACTGCGGTAATCAGCGCAACGTTCGGATATAGAGCGTGGAACGAACGATCGAATTCATCAGCCTCAACTGCCATTCTATTGCCACTACCCATAACAGTATTACTGGCAAAGTTCTTAGAAATTGCTCCCAAAAACGCACTACCACTTCCATCGGTTGAAGCATTATGGTTCAACCACGCCAAAAGTGTACTTGTGCTACTCTTGCCGTGGGTACCAGCGACTGCCATTGTGTACTTACCCTCACATAAAATACCCAATGCCTCGGAGCGTTTAACTACCTTAAAGCCCCTATCTCTAAACCAATTCAACTCCCTGTGTTCCTTTGGTATTGCTGGAGTATATATCACCTGAGTAGAGTTCGGATTAGTAAAATCCTGCGGTATGGCATCAACTGAATCCTCATAGTGAATCTCCATACCTTCACTCTCTAGCGATTCACATAGAATTGTACGAACTCTATCATAACCTGCTACTCGATACCCCTCTGCTAAGAAAAATCTAGCTAGTGCACTCATCCCAATTCCTCCAATACCTATGAAATACACATATTTTTGCCTTTGAGATTTCTCTACTCCAATCTGCCCCATAATAATATCTGCTACATCTCTTGTTGAATCAGGACGTGCCATCGAGAGCATATTACCACTCATATCCACAAGCCCCTGTGGTGATGCCAACGACTCCAAAGCCACTACCATACCACGTTCCACTGCGTCGCTATCGGCAACCATCAATGCACCACCTCTATCTACCACTGCCCGTGCATTGGCAGTCTGATGATCCTCTGCCACATTTGGCGAGGGAATAAATAATGCAGGTTTGCCCAGCAACGACAATTCCGAAACGGTGGAAGCACCCGAACGACACACAACTAAATCACTTAAGGCATAAGCTGATGCCATCTTTTCTATAAATGGCACTAATATATAACTAACAGAACACCTATCACCTAGTTGCTCCATTCGCAACTTAAACTCGCTGTGATAATACTTACCGCACTGCCATATAATCTGAAGATTCTGATCCTTAGATTGGCTCAAAAATCCATAGACCATCTCATTGAGAGTTCGTGTACCCAAAGATCCACCAGTGATAAGCAACGTTGGCAGATCGGCTCGTAGCCCCATATCCTCTGCCGCTTGCTCCCTACTAGGTAGTTCCATTAGATTGCCTCTGAGGGGATTACCAGTCACTATAATCTTCTTCTTATCGAAGAATCGCTCCATTCCATCATAGGCGACGCATATTGCCTTTGCTCCCTTGGCTAATATGCGATTGGTAAGTCCTGCATAGGAATTCTGCTCTTGTAGAACTGTGGGTATAGCCATTGACTGTGCGGCCTTTACTATCGGTGCAGAGGCATAACCACCAAAACCCACAACCACATCTGGGCTAAAGCGTCGTAGTATTGCCTTTGCCCTTCGAGTAGATGCCAACATTTTAAACGGCACCTTTAGATTATGCAGTAAGGCAGATGGCAAGAACGATCTCCTTATACCAGAAATAGGCAAGCCCTCAATATCAAAGCCTGCAAGGGGCACTCTATCCATCTCCATCTTACCACACGCTCCGACAAAGAGTACCTCTACGCCTCTTGCCCTTAACTCCTCAGCTACTGCCAAGGCTGGATAAATATGGCCAGCTGTACCGCCGCCGCTAACTACTACTCTCATAATATATATAAATATCTAAAATATTAATCGTTTAATCCTCCTCTAGGTAGAACACCTCTCTCTCGTTTGACTCTAAGTCATCTTCCTGTTGACTTAGATCTCGAACTATAAACTCTTCATCTTGTTGTTCTGGAACTATCTTTCTGGGCTTTGGAGCAGGCATAGGTACAGTTGGCCTATGCTGATTCGTCCGCTTAAAAAACTCAAACTGACTAGTTGAGCCATCAAACTCCTGCTGATAACTCTCATCGTAACTATCCACATAGTTTTGATCAAACTCTTCTTCGACAACCCCACTAACTGCCATCTGTTCTAAGCCACGACGGTGCTCATACTCGATCTTTGCCACCCTCGAAACTCCAAGTATCACACCAAATGCAATAGAGGTAAAGAGTACAGATGTACCACCCAACGAGATAAGAGGCAGTGGTTGACCTGTAACGGGAAATAGTCCAACTGATACCGCCATATTAACAAATGCAGGGGTCACAATAACCAAACTTAACCCCACTACTAATAGCGAGTGTGTTGGATTCTGCGACATACGTACAACAACTCCTACTCGATAGAGTATCCAGAGATAGAGAATCAGAATTATTAGTCCGCCGAGTAAACCATACTCCTCAATAATAAAGGCATAGGCAAAGTCTGAATAGGGGTGAGGGAGTTGTGAGCGTTGGGTTGAGTTACCTGGCCCTTGTCCTAGAAAACCACCCATAGCCACCGCTATCTTTGCTTGAGTCTTCTGGAATTGATCCTCCATCTCCGATCTATCGATCCTGTGCTCTTCGGTACTCACGACATTAACCACGGGCGCAATATAACTCTTAAGACGATTTACCCAAGTCTCTGCACGGCCAATACCCATTAAACTCATTACACTCATTATCACCATAAGCAGCACTAAGGCTACCGAAGCTAACTTAATTACCTCCCCTACACGCACCCTAGCTACAAATAGCATCACAAGCGATATAAATACGATAATAACCGCTGTTGAGAGGTTTGCAAATAATACCACTCCAGCTGCCAAAACTATTGGCACTACAATAGGATAGGTAGCTCCATAGAATATATCTAAATTTCTATATCTATTATACTTCCACGAGCCGGGTAGTAGTGAGGGTAATAACTTCATTCGAGATATTGTAGCCTGCCGATTTCCAAGGCGAACGGCTAGGTACATCACCAATGCGAGCTTCAACGGATCGGAGGGTAATAGCGTTAAACTAGTACCCGGAAATCGAAACCAACGTGAGGCTCCATTAATTGTAGCTCCAAATATTGGGGTATAGGCAAGAAAAGCTAATATTATACTTATTATCAATATATATTTACTCCACCGAAGATAGAACTTAGGTTCCATATAGTGCACCACAATAGCTACAATCACACCTATAATCAAAAACCTTAGCTGCCGTATAGCATACACACTAGTATCACCACCCGCATTCTTATATGCCATCGACACCGTTGATGAGTAGACAACAAGTATAGATACCAAACACAACACGCCCACTATAATCCATAGCGGCCTATCCCCCCTAAAAACACGTAATCTCTTACCCTTTGTTTTAAGCATACTCCCTTAAATTAAAATAGAGTATTGATATTCTGTAACATCTCCTGTGCGTGCCTTGACTCTACCAAAAGCGATATGCTTCGCTGTGAAGCTCCGTAACATATCATCTTAACAGGTATCTTACTGACCGTATCGAACACCACGGCTGCCATACCCTCATTAGTATAGTCCATATTACCAACAATACATACAATTGTATTATTATGCTCAACCTCGACCAAGCCGAACTTATGCAACTCCTTCTCAATCTCATCTATGGCGTGTAGATCATCAATTGTAATCGAGACAGCAACCTCAGAGGTCGTTACCATATCTATCGATGTGTGGTGATCCTCAAATACACCTAATACCCTACGCAAAAATCCATATGCTGACAACATCTTATCCGATGTAATGCGAATAAGTGTGATATTATCCTTATGGTTAGAGGCAAGGAACTTTATATCATTCTCGGCATTAGTTATACAAGTGCCTTTAAAAGTAGGATCAGCACTATTCTTTAGTATCACCTCAATATTTGCCTCTCTACAAGGAAGTATAATGGATGGATGCAGAATCTTCGCACCAAAGTATGCCAACTCCGCTGCTTGCGAAAAACTCATCTTTTCCACAGGCTCTGAATTATGAACAATATTTGGATCGCCCGTACGCATCACCTTATCATCTGCCCAGATTTGTACCTGCTCGCTCTCAATTGCCCTAGCCATCAATGTTGCAGTAAGGTCTGATCCCGCAGGACCTAAATTCGCAATCTCTCCCTTACTATTGCTACATATAAAGCCCTGTGTAATATAAAATGCCTCTGGACGTAACATTAATTTATCAATGGTTATCGCACCGCTTTCATCAATATGAATAAAATCAGGAGCGTACAATAACTCAACGTGCAACCCTTGCTCCTTAGCATACAGCGCAAAGATCACAGAGGTCAATATATCGCCCTGAGCAATAATCTTATTAGGATTCTTGCTCGTTTTAATAATTTCAAAACAATCTTTCAGCGCACGCATAGCATCCTCTTTAGTCTCCACAAGCAGCTCATCTATGCACTTTACATATTTCTTCTCCAACGAACGAATCCGCATAAGATCATCAGCTATAATAGCCGTTAATGCATCGTACGTACCGCTCATAGCTGAGAGCACTGTTAGTTGTGCCTGCTCACTTCTAATAATCGAAACTACATTCTTCATCGCCTCTGCCGAACGCAATGATTGTCCTCCAAATTTTAATATCTTCTTCATAGCTACTCTTAATAGATTTAACAGTTAATTAACAATGAGTTAACCTAACATCAATAGGTAGATTTAACACGACGATTTCTATTTTATCGTACAAATATAATAATTTTTTACGTTTTTTTTGTTGTTTTTTTTGGATTTATAAAAAAAGGTTATATCTTTGCAACGCAATTGAGGGGGTGGGAGGCACTTCCCAATAGCAAATAAGTATGGTGCCATAGCTCAGTTGGTAGAGCAACGGACTGAAAATCCGTGTGTCCCTAGTTCGATTCTTGGTGGCACCACTTTAGAGAGAGAGAGAGTTACAAATGTAGCTCTCTCTTTTTTATGCCTATAATGCAGAACACTACTGCTTCTTAGATTTTATTGATTTTGCAATAGCCCCCTTCGAGCGTTTGTTACGATGGAAGGTAATGCCAAAACGGTGCGCCTCATCTCTTAGGTGCATAATAGTACGTAGCGTTTCGCCCTTCTTATCAAAGTAATGCGGCAATGGGTCACCAACAAAAAACAACTCTTCTAATTTCTTAGCTAACCCGACAACTGTTACTCGATTCTCAATACCTAATTCTGTTATTGCCTCATAGGCTGCTCCTAATTGCCCCTTACCGCCATCAATTACTATGAGCTGTGGAAGTGGCTGCCCCTCATCGAGTAGTCGCCTGTACCTACGCCCAACCACCTCCTTCATCGAAGCAAAATCATCCGCTCCAACCACAGTCTTTATATTAAAGTGACGATAGTCACGCTTAGATGGTTTTCCATTCTTAAATACTACACACGCCGCAACAGCATACTCCCCTCCAAGATTTGAGTTATCAAAACACTCTATGTGACGAGGCTCTTGACTAAGCCTTAGTTCGTTCTTCATAGCTGCCATAACTCTATTGATATGCTCCTCAGGATTCTTTCTCTCACTATTCTTTAACTTCTCAAGGCGGTAGAACTTACAGTTCTTCTCAGATAGTTCCAACAGACGCACCTTATCACCACGCTGTGGTGTAAAGCAACGCCCTATAACCTCTGCTTCAATGTAGTTATCCTTAGGTAGGAATGGGACGACAATCTCGGGTGCCTTTAACTGCAATTGACTCAGAGCAAAGCTCAGTAGCTCTGCTTGATTCTCGCCAAGCCCCGCACGCAACTCAAAGGAGTAACTACCAATAATTGCTCCTCCAACTACTTTAAGGTGATTACAGTAGCTAGATTCATTATCGTAGATAATACTCACAACATCCAGATTTCCAAGATGATTACTAACCACCACACTCTTACTTCTATATTCAAGCAGTGCATCCATTTTGCGCTTAGTGGCAGCTGCCTCCTCAAAGTTCATTAGTGATGATGCATACATCATCTCGGCTTCCAATTGCTTGAGAGCCGCCGAAAAATTACCTCTAAGTATCTCCCTTACACCTGCTATATACTCACGGTACGTCTCATCGCTCTCCTTGCCTACACAACCTCCTCGGCAGTGCCCCATATGAAACTTAAGACAGACCGAAAATTTACCTCTAGCAATACTCTGCGGTGTTAACTTCAACTTACACGTCCTTATCGGATATAGCAGATGAATAAGCTGCAATAGTACCCTCTGTACTCCAACCGAGGCATAGGGACCGTAGTATTCACCCTCACCTTTAATCTGTTTCCTACTGGATATCACACGTGGAAACATCTCCGAGGTGATACATATCCACGGATAGGTCTTTGAGTCTTTAAGTAGGATATTATAGCGTGGCTGTAACTCCTTTATTAGATTATTTTCGAGCAGTAACGCATCCCTCTCACTCTCTACAACTATGACCTCTATTGAGTAGATATGTCGCACCATTGTGCGAACTTTTAGAGTATGATCCGCCGTTGAATTAAAGTACGACGAAACACGTGAGCGTAAGTTCACGGCCTTACCCACATAGATAACCTTTCCGCTATTATCCTTAAATCTATATACTCCACTTTGCTTTGGAAGTCTAGCGGCAGTATCCTTTAGTCTTTCTAAGCTCACTCTCTTTGTTACTCTCTTTTTTCTTAAAGGGTGGGGGTAATAGGTTGCCTTACAATACTCTTAGCTTTCAATACGCCGATTAATCGGCGTATTGTTCTAGTATTTCAGTCACCTGCTCTGGTGTAACCCTTGGGAATATTTTCTGACCTACCATTACCACTGGAGCAAGTCCACAAGCTCCTACGCACCTAAGGCACGATAGTGAGAATTGACCATCAGGGGTAGTCTCTCCAACTTTAATGCCGAGTTGCGAGCTAAATTCCGATAATACCTCATCGGCACCACGTACATAGCAGGCAGTACCCGTACAAATATTAATCGGGTTCTTGCCTCTTGGAGTCATAGTAAATAGTGAGTAAAACGTTACTACACCAAATACTTTAGAGACTGCGATATTAAGTTCGTCTGCTACAACTTGCTGGACCTCTGCTGGTAAAAAGCCAAACTCCTCTTGGATTTTGTGAAGAATAGTAATAAGTTCAGTAGGGTCGTTGTTGTACTTCAGGCACACTGCTTTTATAAAGTCTTTGTGCTCTTTCTTAAGTGTTTCTTTACACATTGTTCTTATCGTTTCAAGGTTGGTTGTTTATAATCGAAAGTTTGTTTTATTAATCAATCATCGCTTTGTTAATAAGGTGTATCACCTTACTTATCTCCATAAATGATGCTCCACGGGCTGCCCCAAAGCTACCTCCTACCACTACTACTACATCATTAGGATCAAAAACTCCCTCACGCTCCAAATCTACAAGCATCTGGAATGTAAAGCGATCGTGCGAAATCATAGGTTCGCCATACTTAGCGTATATACCATAGGATAGAGCCAACTCACGCATCACGTGCTTGCGATAACAGAGTGTATAGACAGGCTTCGCTCCTCGAAATGCAGCTAAATAACGAGCTGTACGGCCTGAAAGCGAATCTGCTATAATTGCCTTAATCGGTAGATTAATTGTAGCACGCACTGCAGAACGTGAAAGTTGGGCAGTGATTTCATTATTGATTCTCACCATATTAATATCAATAATTGGTTCAACCTCCCTCTCTACTCTCTGCGCAATGCTAGTCATAGTACGTACCGCCTCAATAGGATATTGCCCCATAGCGGTCTCCCCACTAAGCATTATGGCATCTACTCGTTGGTATATTGCCCCCGCTATATCGCTAATCTCAGCACGTGTTGGCCTTGGCGAGGATATCATAGAGTGTAGCATCTGTGTGGCAATGATCACTGGCTTCTTGCTCTCAATGCACTTCTTAACTAGTGCTCTTTGGGTAATAGGTATCTGTTCGGCTGGCAGCTCTACACCCAAATCTCCTCGTGCCACCATAATTCCGTAGCAGTGGTCAAGAATTTCATCAATATTATCGACACCCTGCTGATTCTCAATCTTGGCAATTAATTTTATATGGCTGTTTCTCTTATCTAGGATGGTTTGCAAGTCCTTCAAATCTTGCTTTGTACGCACAAAAGAATGGGCTATAAAATCTACATCATTGTCAATAGACCACTCAATATACTCCAAATCCCTAGGTGTAAGTGATGGTAAATCAATGGCGATACCCGGCACATTTACACTCTTTCGAGATTTAACATATCCTGAATTTATCGCCTCACAAATAAGGGCACTATCGCTTTGCCTCTTCTCTACAATTCTAAATTCAATCTCTCCATCATCGATTAGTATAGCCGAGCCAACTGGCACATCGTTAAAGATGGTAGCCTCATTAACATATATACCATCCTTAGATGAACCCATACACTCATTACCGTCACACCCACGAATCTCAATAAGATCGCCACAGTTAACTGCAAACTTACCTCCCTCAACAAGTGTTGTTCTTATCTCAGGACCTTTTGTGTCGATAAGTATAGCAATTCTCTCTGAAACCTGCCGTACATTATCAATAATCTTTTTTGCACCCTCAAACGATGAGTGAGCCGAATTGATACGCACAATGTTCATACCCTCGTTATAGAGCGAGCGTAGGAAGTCAATATCACAGTTTAGGTCCGATATGGTTGCTATAATCTTAGTCTGTTTCTTTAATCCCGCCATTATTATTATATTTCTTATGTTTTAGTGCATTACTACTCTTAAAGTACAAATATATACAATTATTTCGAGCTTTAATAGATATTATGTGACTATTTTCATAAAAACAACGTTGAATAGATAGATGAAATTTAGATATAGCACAAAAGATTTAAGAGTTATTAGCCTCTCGTATTTTTTTTGTAACTTTGCGCTTATTATAATTAATAATAAATTTTATATCTCAAATGTTAAAGATTGCAAAGTTCGAATTCAATAATTTCGGAGTAAACACATACCTAATTATCGACAGTGAGTCGAATTGTATTGTAGTGGATGCAGCTTGTAATAGCAAAGCTGAACGTGAAGCGTTTACTAATTACATCAGCGACAACAAATTAAAACCAATTTTAGCGATAAATACACACGGACACGTTGACCATATCTGTGGTGTTAATTTCGTGAAGGACACCTTTGGTATCCAATGGGCAATATCGCAAGAGGAAGTACCTGTGCTTGAGATGGCAGAGATGTCAGCATCGCTCTATGGGTTTGACCTCGGAGGCAGCACCCCTAGCGTCGATAGATACCTTAGCGAACAAGAAAAAATTGAGCTTGCAGAGGGGGAATTCATTGAAATTATCAACACACCGGGACACTCAGCTGGTGGAGTTTGTTTCTACATTCCATCAATCTCTACGCTAATTACTGGCGACACACTATTTAAGGGTAGTATAGGTAGAACTGATCTGCCAACAGGTAATTATGAGACCTTAATGTCTTCAATATCAGAGAGGATTCTGCCACTAGGGGATGATGTTAGAGTGCTACCGGGACACGGCCCTCACTCCTCTATCGGAGACGAAAGGACTCAAAATCCATTTCTAACTGAATACCTTACAGGTACAACCAACACCATTCTATAACAATGAGAATAGATATTATTACAGTGCTTCCTAATCTACTAGATGGTGCACTATCAGAGTCTATTATCAAACGTGCGCAGGATAAAGGATTAGTTGAGATTGTAATTCACAACCTTAGGGATTATACTGCTGATGCTCGCAGAACTGTGGACGACTATCCCTATGGTGGCGAAGCGGGGATGGTTATGATGGTAGAGCCTATATTTCGATGTATCGAAGAGCTAAAGAGCCAAAGGGATTACGATAAGATTATATACACCTCCCCAGATGGTGTAACACTTAATCAAGGCGTTTCAAACCACTTATCTACACTCAAGAATATAATTATTCTATGTGGACACTATAAGGGTGTTGACCATAGGGTACGTGAGGCTCTAATAACTATGGAGATAAGTATTGGTGATTACGTCCTAACGGGTGGTGAGTTGGCAGCAGCTGTCATAACAGATAGCATCGTAAGGTTGCTTCCGGGTGCTATTGGCGATGAAAGTTCGGCACTGAGTGATTCGTTCCAAGATGGGTTACTTGCCCCTCCAGTCTACACTCGTCCAGCGAAATTCAGAGGTATGGAGGTGCCGCCTGTGCTTCTAAGTGGCAACTTTGCTGAGATAGATAAGTGGAAATTTGAACAATCTGTTGAACGTACTAAGGCTTTACGCCCCGAACTTTTAGATTAAAAAATTAAAATCAAAGCAGAGGAAATGGCAAAGAATTTCCTCGTAAATAAAAGATATGAAATACTATATTATAGCTGGAGAGGCTAGTGGTGATCTCCACGGTGCAAACCTTATCACGGAGCTAAAGAAGAGCGATCCTCAGGCTCAATTTAGATTTTGGGGTGGCGACAAGATGGCAGAGGCTGCTGGGAGTGAACCAGTAAAACACTACTCCGAAACTTCGATAATGGGTATTATTGAGGTGCTTAAGAAGATAAAGACCATTAAGGGTTTTATGCGCCTATGTAAAAGCGATATTGCGGAGTATAAACCTGATGCTGTAATATTTATAGACTATCCTGGCTTTAATCTCAAGATCGCTAAGTGGGCTAAGCTAGAGGGCTTCACCACGCTCTACTACATTGCTCCGAAAGTGTGGGCGTGGAGAGAGTGGCGAGTAAAGACAATAGCGAAGTATGTGGATAGAATCTTTGCTATATTTCCTTTTGAGAAGGAGTGGTTTAAAGCCAGAGGCGTGGATGTAAGCTATGTGGGTAACCCCTTACTCGATGAGGTGGAACGCAAAGAGCGTGAGATAGTCGTTGAGAAGCCTGCTCGTCCTATAGTGGCACTAGTGGCGGGTAGTAGGCGTATGGAGATTGAGCATAACCTACCTATGATGGTTGAGGTTATGTCAGCGTTCAAGGATTATGATGGAGTGGTAACTGGTGTGGATTGGTTGCCTAAGGAACTATACGATAGTATTGTTAAGGACTCTCCAAATGTTAGGGTTGAGTATGGCAAGACATACGAGATACTTCGCTCTGCAGATGCCGCAATGGTAACATCGGGTACTGCAACGCTTGAGACTGCCCTACTTAGAGTCCCTCAGGTGGTCTGCTACCGAGGGCCATCAATTACAATGGCAATTGCACGATTTCTACTTGAGGGTAGAATTAAATGGGTCTCGCTTGTAAACATTGTGATGAACAGAGAAGTAGTTACCGAATTAGTTGGAAATAAGGTCTTTGTAAAGGCTAATGGGGTTCAAGAACTACTTTCACTGCTGGAGGGTGGTGAAAAGTGCACAAAGCTATTGGAGGACTATGAAGCACTACGTATAGAGCTTGGTGATGTAGGTGCGTCAAGACGTTGTGCCGAGGGTATTGTAGAGTACTTGAGGCGGTAGGTAGTTATCACTATTTTAAGATACACAGCTCTCCTCAAGTATGTCTATATTTTTTAGAACTATAATACAATGAGACCGTTGCAAGGAGGCGATATTTTAAAGATAACTCTAATGACTCTTCAGTCTCAATAATGGTCTCACAATACAACAGCGAGAGGCCGCACACAAATTTTCAGGTATTACAAATCTTATTATAGTACTGTAATTGTTCCCTTTAATGAGTTACGTTTTGATACTCCTTAATACTTAATGACACTGCTCTTAAGGGTTAATATTTCACTGCCACTATCTATGACTTATCGTATTTTTGCTGAGGCGAAGGGCAATAGTGTAATAATTATTACTGTATAGTTGGCTGAATCCATAAAAATTTGTACCTTTGTTCGTCTTTTGTTCAATAACACTTTGGACAGTTAAAGTGTTACTTTAAAATTAAATAATAAAAAAATGGTAGATGTAGTTCTTGGCCTGCAATGGGGCGATGAAGGTAAAGGTAAGGTGGTTGACGTATTAACTCCTAATTATAGTGTAATTGCACGTTTTCAAGGTGGGCCGAACGCGGGGCACTCACTTCATTTTGATGGAAAGAGCTATGTTCTACACACAATTCCAAGTGGAGTATTTCGTGAGGATACCATCAACCTAATTGGAGGAGGTGTGGTTATAGACCCTGTTATCTTTATGAAAGAGGTAAAGGGACTACAAGAGAGTGGGATTGACGTTACCAAATCGCTAAAACTTGCTAAAAAAGCACACCTTATCCTACCTACACACCGTGCACTAGATGCACAGAGCGAAGCTGCAAAGGGTAAAGATAAGATTGGTTCGACACTAAAGGGTATCGGCCCAACTTATATGGACAAAACTGGCAGAAATGGACTTAGGGTGGGTGACATTCTAGCTGTGGACTTCGCCGATAGATACAATAAACTAAAGACTAAACACTTAGGTATCCTTGGAGACTTTGAGTTTGACTATCAGAGCTATGAGAGTGAGTGGCTTTCGGCAATCGAGGAGTTACGTGCATTTGATATTGTAGAGTGTGAATACGCCGTTAATAACTACCTAAGCTCGGGTAAGACAATACTTGCAGAGGGGGCGCAAGGTTCGCTCCTTGATGTAGATTTTGGTAGTTATCCATTTGTAACCTCATCTTCGACTGTGTGTGCAGGGGCTTGTACCGGGCTTGGTGTATCACCTAAGGCAATTGGTGAGGTCTTTGGTATATTTAAGGCATATTGTACAAGAGTTGGTAGCGGTCCATTCCCAACGGAACTATTCGACGAAACTGGCGAAAAACTTTGTACTATTGGTCGTGAATTCGGCTCTACTACTGGTCGTCGTCGTCGTTGCGGTTGGTTAGATATGGTGGCTCTTAACTATTCGGTAATCATCAATGGTGTCACTCAGCTAATTATGATGAAATCTGACGTTCTTAACGATTTTGAAGAGATTAAAGTATGTACTTCATACAAGATTGCTGGCGAGGAAACCACGGAGTTCCCATTCGAAAATGGCGCAGAGATAGAGCCAGTGTATAAGACGTTTAAGGGCTGGAATTGTGATATTAATGACATTCGCAACTACGAAGATTTCCCAGTTGAGTTCAAAGAGTATGTTGAGTTTATCGAAAAGAGCGTAGGGGTACCAATCAAAATAGTAAGTGTTGGTCCTGACCGAGAGCAGACTATTCTAAGATAGTTAAGAGTAGAAATTAAGAAAACAGATGAAAAGGCTAGTGGTGAGTAATTAAAATAATTTAATCCCTAGCCTTTTCTATATTTTAAGTATAATTTAGGAATATAAGAAATGAGATTTGCTCTAATAGGATATGGTAAGATGGGGCGAGAGATTCATCGAGTAATCGAGAATCGTGGCGGTGAGGTTCTATGTATTATCGACAAGGATAACTCCGAAGAACTAAATGCTGAGAACCTCAGTAAAGTTGATGTGGCAATAGAGTTTTCAACCCCTGAGACTGCATTTGGTAATATAGTAAAGTGCCTAGAGGCAGGTGTCCCCGTGGTATCGGGCACGACTGCTTGGCTCGATAGATTGGGCGAGGTTGAGAAGATCTGTGAAAGTCTTGCTGGAAAGTTCTTCTATGCTTCAAACTACTCCATAGGGGTAAATCTACTATTTCGCATAAATAATCAACTTGCAACCTTAATGAATCGCTTCGAGCAGTATGATGTAACCTTAGAGGAGGTGCACCATACCCAAAAACTTGACGCTCCTAGTGGCACTGCGATTACCCTTGCCGAGGGTATATTAAATGGGCTTGAAAGAAAACAAAGATGGACATTGGGCGAGACTTGTAGAGCTGAGGAGTTAGGCATTGCTGCAATTCGCCGCTCAGTTGTTCCGGGCACACATACTATCACATATGAGAGCGAGGTGGATACTATTGAGGTTCGTCATACGGCTAAGAGCAGGGCTGGATTTGCCACTGGTGCGGTTGTTGCTGCTGAGTTCTTAGCGAAGCAAAGTGCAGGTGTTTACTCTATGGATGACCTACTTACTATATAAGAAAAACACACAAATTTTGCACAATCTCACCTCAGTGAAGCTAACAGTAAAAATAGATGAGAATAAAGTGGTGGTGGTTAGTGATAAGCCACACAATCAGCCTTCCTATTGTGGGAATATCGGTCACTCTATACAATGGCGATGATATCACCTTTTTAAGAGTTGCCACTATGGTTGTCACGGGGATTAGTGTTGGACTATTAGCAGGTCTAGTTTATAAATTTTTAGGTAAGAATAAGCGTAAAGTTATAAGAAGAAATGAAGAAACTAAAAGAGATATGGGCATCTAAAAAGGTGCGATTTTCAGTGGTTGTGACCATCTACATACTCTGGTTTGTGGTATGGACTATGAACCCGTGGTGGCTATTAGGAGTTTTGTTAATATACGACTATTATTTTACTAGGTATATCGACAAGATCTATCTAAATAAATATAGAGCATTGAAGGCAAAGCATCGCAGTGCAAAGTTTGTATTGGAGTGGGTGGAGGCATTGCTATATGGTCTTGTTGTAATCGTACCGTTGAAGTTATATTTTTTCGGACTCTATGTTATACCTAGCTCCTCGATGGAGAGTACTCTTTTAGTTGGCGACTATATCTTTGTAGATAGGCTTGCCTACGGTCCAAAGATGCCTGTAACTCCATTATCATTCCCATTAGTGCACCACACACTTCCACTTACCGAGGATACTCAATCGTGGTTAGATTGGTGGGAATCTGACTACAAGAGGCTTATGGGTTACTCCGAGGTCGAGAATATGGACGTAGTGGTATTTAACTTTCCTGCTGGAGATACCGTAGCGTTAAAGTGGCCAAATAGTACATACTACGACCTTGTGCGCACCGATGAGGGACGAGAGCGAACGTATGCTGAATCTAAGGTTGTGTATCGCCCCTCAGATAAGCGAGAGAATTACATTAAACGTTGTGTTGCAGTTGCGGGAGATACCCTAAGATTTGTCGACCAGACTATATATATTAATGGTAAGGCAATGGAAGATCCCAAAGAGGTAATGTATGACTACGTTGTAACTAGGGGTATAGGTTCGGCACCTCAGATGATGAGTCTAACGAATTCAGAGGTTGCAAAATTACGCTATAATGGCAATAATGTCAATCAGGCTCACTATGCAATAGACTCTGTATCAATATTCCCACATACCCCAGAGCTATACCCTTGGAGCAAGGATAACTATGGACCAATATGGGTACCAAAGAGAGGTACTACCATAGAGTTAACTCTAGATAACCTGCCTCTATATCATCGTATTATCAAGAACTACGAGGGCAATAACCTTGAGGTATCAGAGGGTAATATCATAATTAATGGTGCGGTTGCTAACTCCTATACCTTTGAGATGGACTATTACTTTACGATGGGTGATAATCGTGACAACTCTGCCGATTCTCGCTTTTGGGGGTTTGTTCCAGAGGATCACATTGAGGGCAAGGCTTCATTTATATGGTTTTCTATTGGTGATGACGGCATCCGATGGGATAGAATTTTTAATGGCATAAATTAAGTAGGATAGTACTAGCCTATTATTAAATATAAATAGAGATGCGAGAATACCACAAATAGTATTCTCGCATCTCTATTTTACGATACTTGTCAGTCTGTCAGAGAGATAATTTAAGAGACCATTGCAAAACTTATGTTTTGCTTCGCTATTG
>CAYJLU010000019.1:0-6126 GCA_964371395.1 uncultured Rikenellaceae bacterium
CAAAAAAGCAGTACGGAGGTATCCTACTATTAAAAGTGTAGAACCTCTTAAGTTAACCCCCAATAAACAAAGACATCGCAAAGATCACAAAAGTGAGTTAACTGCTCACTACGGTGATCTTTGCGATATTTTTATGCGCTAATCTTCTAACGCTGAGTATTCACCCGCAGTGAATAATGTTTTATACAATAGAGCAATTGTTTATAATCAAAAAAAACATTAACTTTGTGTATCATTAATTAAAGAGATATAGCACTATGATATTTCAGGATTCAGAGGTAAGGGTTAGGTATGGCGAAGTAGATATGATGGGTTTTTTGTACCACTCGCACTACGTTGAGCTATTTGACCTAGGTAGGAATAATCTACTACGTAAGTTAGGACGCACATACAGAGAGGTTGAAGCAGAGGGGGTAATGATGCCTGTTCTACAAGTTCATATCGACTATAAGGCTCCTGCTCACTATGATGATCTGCTTATTGTACGCAGTTCACTTCGTGAGATGCCAAAGGGAGTTAAGATAACGTTTCACTACGAGGTATTTAGAGCCGAGACAGAGGAACTTCTAACCACTGGCTCAGTAACACTAGCCTTTATGGATGCCAAAACACACCGCCCTGTACGCCCACCACAGAGCCTATTGGATATATTTGCACCGTACTTTTAGCCACTCTAGGCTATATAAGTGCAATGGGTGAAATATGGGAACTCTAGCGTTGGTTTATCTCTAAAAATTCCAAAGATTGTCGAACCTGAACCGCTCATTGATGCATAGATAGCACCGCTATCTATCAGCGTCTGTTTTATTTGAGAGAGTATAGGTAATTCTCGAAATATTGGCTCTTCAAAGTCATTGACTACCTTCTCTTGCCACTCACCGAGTGGATACCTAACGGCTTGGGACGGTAATATCTCAGGTGTTTTGGGAATCACCGCTCTATACGCTGCTACCGTGGAGACACCCACATCAGGTTTTACAAAGAAAATATAGTGATTACTTAGATTAATCTCTATTGGTGAGAGCCTCTCGCCACGTCCCCTTGCCACCACACTACGACTCTTTACAAAGAATGGTGTATCGCTACCTAATTCTGTGGCGATATCCTCTAACTCAGCATCCGAAATCTCTAGACTAAATAGTGAGTTAGTAATTTTCAATACCTCGGTGGCATTAGCAGAACCTGCGCCTAGGCCTGCTCCAAAGGGGATACGTTTATGTAGATGTATGGCAACATCGGGGAGCTTGTACCTACTCTGCATTATGCGATAGGCACGAACGCATAGGTTTTCTTCCCAAGGGCAATCCACCTCAATGCCCGATGAACTAAAGCTAAAGCTATCGGAGAGGGTTATCTCAATTTCGTCACAGAGAGTATCATCTAGGATGGGAAACATAACTGTCTCTATCTCCGAAAAGCCATCCTCTCGTCGAAAGAGTACCGAAAGTGCCAGATTTATTTTGAAATAACTACTATTTTTCATATTTAATAGGTATAATTAGCCGTAAAATGTTAGGAACAAAGTTATAAAAAAAATACTATCCAGCTATACCTTTGTGGTGATCTAGAGTTTGAACTAAAATTTTGTGGGATTGTTCATAGGATAAAATTTAGAGCGATAGTCAATAAACAAAATTTTATTATTAAGAATAATTATGCTATATTTGTTCTGGATTATAATGTATTATAAACTAAAAACTACTAAATTTATGAAAAAATTTCTACTAACCTGTGCCGCTCTTCTAATCTGCGGTTCAGCATCAGTAAAGGCTCAGAGCTACCAACTGCTAAACTTTGGTCTTAAGGCAGGTATGAACTTTAGTGATGTAAATCAACTAGGCAATATTGGAACTTCAACGGAGGTTAAAGGCGGTTTCGTTGGAGGTGCATTCTTCGAGCTTAGACCTCTCTCAAAGATCGGTGCGCAAATTGAGGTACTATACAGTAATCAAGGTTTCGGACTTGAGTATGAATCTGCATCTGGTAAAGTAAACCTAAACTATCTTGAGGTACCAATTATGGCAAAGATATACCTTATAGATGGTATTTCTGCTAATGTGGGTATTGCTCCTGCATTCCTACTTAGCTCAGATGTATCGAGTGCATTTGGAGGTGGCGACAAGGGTATCTTCTCTGATGCTGTCTTCTCACTGCCTATCGGTGCGAGTTGGCAGATGGATTGCGGTCTGTTAATTGATGCTCGTTACAAAATTCCACTATCGAATGTAGCTGATGATACAAATCTAACCGATATTGTTGGACAAGCCATAGGGGGAGCTAAAAACGCTACGTTTACTCTGATGGTAGGTTGGAGATTCTAATGCAAATTTAATTTTTACTACAAAAAAAATAAGAGTGTCAGGGATCTTTCCTTGACACTCTTATTTTATCCACCATATCTACGTCTTATCGTGTTATTTAGTAAATGGACGAATTCCCATAATCTCTCGTACATCACGAAGTGTAGCTTGCGCACCCTTGCGAGCCTTCTCTGCACCGTGTGCTAGTACCTCGGATAGATACTTATCGTTACTGCGAATCTCTAGGATTCGTTCACGAAGTGGTGATATTGCCGCTACCAAATCCTCGGCAAGTTGCTTCTTTAGGTCACCATACCTAATTGAACAATCAGCATACGCTGCCTTATACTGGCCAAGAACTTCGGCACTACTGACTAACTCCATAATCGAGAATAGATTATCGATACACTCCGATGGAGCAGAGTTAGGAATAGTTGGTCCGCTATCGGTCTTAGCTTTCATTACTTTTTTGCGTATAACCTCATCACTATCAATAAGGTATAGTCCATTGCCGCTGCTTTTGCCCATCTTGCCACTTCCATCAAGCCCCGGAACCTTTACAAGCTCACTACCAAAATTATAGGCTACTGGCTCTGGAAAGTAATCCACACCATAGATAGAGTTAAATCTACGGGCATACTTTCTGGTCATCTCCAAGTGTTGTTCTTGATCCTTACCCACAGGAACTCTTGTAGCACGATGAATAAGTATATCAGCTGCCATAAGCACAGGATAGGTTAGTAGCCCCGCATTAACATTCTCGGAGTGTTGTCTTACCTTATCTTTGAATGATGCTGTTCGCTCAAGCTCACCGATATATGCGTGCATATTTAGTAGTAGGTATAACTCTGCCACCTCAGGGACATCACTTTGTATGTAAATTGCCGATTTTTCAGGACTTAGCCCAGCACCAAGGTAATCGCTAAGCACGTTTCTGACATTAGCACCAAGAGTTTCAGGGTCAGGATGAGTGGTTAGAGAGTGGTAATCAGCAATGAAGAATAGGCAATTTGCGTGGTCCTGCATCTTTATAAAGTTACGAAGTGCCCCATAATAATTCCCAAGGTGGAGGCTACCCGTTGCACGTATGCCGCTAAGAACAGTTTCCATAGTATTTTAATGAAATTTATATTGTATTTTTAGGATATTTCCACAAATATAGTAATTTTGTATGAATAATAGAAATACTTGAAGTTTTCAACCATATGAAAATATATACACGAACTGGCGATAAAGGTACCACAGCATTAGTTGGGGGACGCCGCATAAGCAAAGCAAGCCTTAGGATAGAGGCGTATGGTACACTCGATGAGCTTACTGCGCATCTTGGGTTTTTGGCAAGTACACACTTCTCTTTGCAAGGTGATATTCAAACACAACTATGTGAAATCATTAGTCGAGTAATGGACTGCTCGGCAATAGTTGCTAGCGAGGATGAAACCCTTGAAAAGTTACCAAAAATTACCCAGAAGCATTGTCAAGAACTTGAGAATTGGTGTGATGAATTATTACAGGATTTACCTCAGTTACGACACTTTACCCTACCGATTGGTAGTGGCGAGATGAGTTATGCGCACGTCTGTCGAACGGTTGCTCGTAGGTCGGAAAGGGCTATGGTGAGGGTTGTAGATGGTGGTGAGACCATTTCTCAGTGGGCATTAACCTACATTAACCGCCTCTCTGACTACTTATATGCGCTATCTAGAAACATTGCTCATAACAGTGGCACAGAAGATGTACTGTGGCGTGAAAATAGAGATTAATATTTTTTTACTACAAAAGAGTTGCAAAGTATAGAATTTCTACTACTTTTGCACTCTAAATATTTTCTAACATTAACTAACTTAAATAAGATATAAACAATGTATTGGACACTAGAATTGGCATCTAAACTAGAAGATGCACCTTGGCCTGCTACCAAAGATGAATTAATTGATTATGCCGTTCGTTCTGGCGCACCTTTGGAGGTGGTTGAAAATCTGCAAGATATTGAAGATGAGGGCGATGTTTACGATAGTATTGAAGATATTTGGCCTGACTACCCTCAGAAGGACGATTTCTTCTTTAATGAGGAGGAGTATTAGTATAGTAGGTGCAACAAGGCATCAATTTCAAATCTGATCACATAGTGCAGCTCTAGGCAGGGCGTGAATCAACAACTATTGATTCACGCCCTCTTTCATATCTCAGTTATTTGTTTAGTGGATTAAACCTACTGAGGTATTACGCATCAAAGATAGTAAAGAGGGCAGTTAAGTATAACTACTTTACACTCTTGTTTAAGATCAGTATTAACTAAAAACAATACCGTTATGAAGACACTTAAAATATTAGTTATTACACTAGCTTTAGGATTATTCTCATCATCGACTAGTGAGGTTACCGCTCAAGGAAGAGGTTATATGTACAGAGACTATAACTACGGATATAGATACAACGATTATCAACAGATCAAACGATACGCCGATCGTGTTACACGGATGATGACTACCGATCTTAGGCTATCTAGAAATCAGGCAACAAGAGTATATAACATTTCATTAAAGGCAGCAAGGTATATGTATGATCGAAATGGGTTTACAAATAGTGAGCGTAAGATAATTAACCGTGAAATTAGAAGGGTGCTTACTCGTTACCAAGAGTCTATGTATGTTCGTTTTAGGAGTAGGTATGGTTTATAGAGCGATGTTTTAGAGTAGTTCTATTTTTAGTGCTATAAACTTTCACAGCAGTGGTTTTGTTCAATACAAAAAAGGAGTGAGCCTGCAAAGCGAACAAATTCAATCAAAAATTAAGATGATTGGTATAGAATCTATTGTTTGAATCTCGATAGATAAAATTTCCGACACCTTCTTAGTGGAATTCTAAAGTTATATTGGACAACAATAAAACAGGAGTGTCAAGGAAAGATCCTTGACACTCCTGTTTTATCAATATCACTGAGATATGATAGATACTATCTAGAATCTAATACCTGCGCTAAATCCTACTGATAGTTTTAGTTCCGTATTTCCATTCTGCCAATTGTACTGAGTCCACGGCTGGATAGTACTTGGATGCGTGTTTTGAAGATCCGAGATTGTAAGACTTGCATTAGGACCGAAGAATAGTTCTGGGCAGCCAAGATCCACCGAAATAGTATAACGTAACTGAGTCATAAGGTTGATATTCTCTTGGAATTCACCTTGCTCTGTCAAAGCGTATATGTAGCCCTCAATTTGGTTACCCCAGCCACCTCGCCACGAAATATCGGTTCCAATACCAAGACCTGCACCATAGTCAACTATTGATTTAGTGTAGTTTGCGCCTACCGAAAAGATAGTATAAAAAGCATCTGTACCGAGTCTATAACTAGCCGTGGTAGTAAGCACATCACCAAAGGCTATCTCTAGTTCACTCTTTCCGTCCTCGACGATATTAATAAGCCCGATTGGTACTCCACCGCACTCTTCAGATATATTGATAAGTCCAAACTGACAACCAGTTATCTTCTCTGAGTAATTTATCAGCGCAAATTGTGAGCCGTCCATTCTCTCGGAATAGTTAAATATACCGCTAAGTTGCACGCCTTTACCTCGTTCAACATAGTTAGTTATACCTGCTATTTGAGCACCCTTTGCCTTAGTTGCAACATTTGTAATTCCAGAGAGTTGAGCACCATCTACCTTAGTTGCAATACTAGTAATTCCCGAGAGTTGAGCACCATCTACCTTAGTTGCAACACTAGTAATTCCCGAGAGTTGAGCACCATCTATCTTAGTTCCAACATTAGCAATTCCAGAGAGTTGAGCACCCTTTACCTTAGTCGCAACATTGGCAATTCCAG
>CAYJLU010000019.1:6226-18682 GCA_964371395.1 uncultured Rikenellaceae bacterium
GCAATTCCAGAGAGTTGAGCACCCTTTACCTTAGTCGCAACATTGGCAATTCCAGAGATTTGAGCACCGTCAATTTTAAATTTTTCATAGTACACCGCTATATTAAATAGCCCAGCAAACTGAAAATAACTTGATCCTCCACCTGACATATTAAACAGACCTGCAATCTGCGAGGCTCCTTTAAGCTTTCCATTAAGGTTAAATAGTCCTGCAAACTGGAAACCTGAGAGATGGTTATGGTTGATATTATAGAGTCCTCCAAATTCAAATACCTCAGTTCCATAACTATGTCCGCCTAATAGATTAACAGAGTAGCTATTGCAAGTATTCCACGAATCCATACCGTTAGTTGATATTGGACTAATAAAAGCTATCTGAAAATCTCTATATAGCGGCTCTGGCTTGTTAGCTAGGGAATTTAACGCAAAGAGTGAAAAGAGGGTTAGTAAAAATAACTTTTTCATAATTTAGATTTAAGTTAAAATAATGGGTTAATACTACAAAGATATAAAAAGTAGATAGAGAACCAAAAATATCTATATTTTTGGTTCTCTATCTCTCTTATCAGTTATTCTTTACACGTTGAAACGAAAGTGCATTACATCGCCATCTTGGACAATATACTCCTTACCCTCAACCCCAAGTTTACCAGCATCACGAACTGCTGATTCACTACCATACTGTACATAATCGTCATACTTTATCACTTCGGCACGGATAAATCCACGTTCAAAGTCCGTGTGGATAATACCTGCTGCTTGTGGTGCTTTAGTACCTTTAGTGAAGGTCCAAGCACGAGTTTCAACCTCACCTGTTGTAAAGTAGGTCTCTAGATCAAGGAGTGCATATGCCGAGCGTATAAGTCGAGCTACTCCACTCTGCTCTAATCCAAGCTCTTCGAGGAACATTTGGCGATCCTCATAGCTCTCAATTTCTGAAATATCCGCCTCAATAGCCGCTGCTACTACTAAAACCTCAGCATTTTCATCTGCAACAGCAGCACGAACAGCCTCACTATACTCATTACCCGACGCTGCCGAAGCCTCATCGACATTACATACATAAAGTACTGGCTTGGTTGTAAGTAGGCAGAGTTCTGCCGCTAGCTTTTCGTCCTCTTTATTATCAATGGTAACAGTTCTTGCTGATTTGCCCTGCTCAAGTGCGTTTTTATACTGAATAAGTATATCATACATACGTTTTGCTGCCTTATCTTGGTTAGTTTCCGCCTGTTTTTTAACCTTAGCAATACGGCCCTCTACTGTTTCCAAATCCTTAAGTTGCAATTCAGTATCGATAATCTCTTTATCGGCAACTGGGTCTACTTTTCCGTCTACGTGAGTGATATTCTTATCCTCGAAACAACGTAATACGTGAATAATAGCATCCGTAGTACGAATATTACCTAGAAATTTATTTCCTAGACCCTCACCCTTGCTTGCACCCTTTACTAGTCCTGCAATATCTACGATTTCGATAGTTGTAGGGATAATTTTCTTACTGCCACTTATCTCCGAGAGCTTGATCATACGCTCATCGGGAACAGTAATTACACCTACATTTGGTTCAATAGTACAGAACGGGAAGTTTGCAGCTTGCGCCTTTGCCGAACTTAGTGAATTAAATAGAGTTGACTTCCCTACGTTTGGAAGTCCCACGATACCACACTGCATATCTTTTATTTTAAATTTTGATATATTATTGATTACTTCTTCTCTAGTCCCATTCTTTCGATAAGTGGTTCGATAGTAGGTTCGCTACCAGCAAAACGCACATATAGTGTCATCGGGTGCTCAGTTCCACCCTTCTCAAGTATATTACGGCGGAATGATTCTGCAACCTCAGGGTCAAAGATACCCGCTGCTTTGAACTTGCTAAAGGCATCAGCATCTAAAACCTCAGCCCACTTATATGAGTAGTAGCCCGCTGCATATCCGCCTGCAAAGATATGTCCAAATGATGGGCTCATAAATACACCCTCAACACTCGGAAGTATTTGACTTCCCTTTGTTGCACTCTTCTCGAACTCTTCCACAGATATATCCACAGGTTCGGTGATTGAGTGCCAAGCCATATCTAATGTTGCGTATCTCACTTGGTTTACATTTAGGTACGCCGAGAGGTGATTTCCAGATGCTATTAACTTTTCGATAAGCTCTTCTGGCATCTTTTCACCTGTTTCATAGTGTTTAGCAAATAGATCTAGGTACTCTTTCTCTAACGCCCAGTTCTCTAGCACTTGTGATGGAAGTTCAACAAAGTCACGATACACTGAAGTTCCAGTAAGTGATGAGTACTTACCCTTACCTAATATTCCGTGTATGCCGTGCCCAAATTCGTGTAGCATAGTTTCAAATTCACCAAAGCTTAGTAGCGAAGGTTTTGTTTCGGTAGGTTTAGTAAAGTTATTAACTAGTACTACTATTGGACGAACCTCCACACTATCGGCACCAATTGAGGCATCTCTAAAGCTATTCATCCACGCACCCGAATTCTTGCTCTGACGTGGGAAGTAGTCACAGTATAACACCGATAGGAAGTCTCCATTCTTATCATAGACCTCATAGGCTACCACATCTGGATGGTAAATCGGAAGTTCCTTATTCTCCTTAAATTTCAAACCCCAAAGCCTATCTGCTAGCATAAATAACGCTTGCTCTGCATCTTCGAGTTTGAAGTAAGGTTTTGTCATTTCGTCATTGATCTGGAACTTTTCAGTCACATACTTCTCGTCCCAATAGCTATAATCCCAAGGCATTAACTCACCCTCAAAGCCATTCTCTTTTGCGTAGTTAGCAATCAATTTTACATCGTCCCTAGCATACTCAATAGTTTTATCTAGTAGCTCGGCTAGGAATTTCTGTACATTCTCCGAGCTAATTGCCATTCTACGCTCAAGTGCATAATCTGCATATGTTGGGTAACCAAGTAAGTTGGCTAGCTCTAGGCGTAGTTCTGCTGTACGCTTAACGATCTGTTGATTGTCATTCTCATCGCCCGAGGCGCATAGTGATCCTCTAGTTTTCCATAACTTTTCTCTTAACTCTCTGCTATCTGCATACTTCATAAATGGCATATAAGATGGTGCCTGAAGGGTAATTACCCAACCATCAACACCTTTAGCCTTAGCCTCGGCTGCTGCACCCTCAACCACAAATTCAGGAAGTCCAGCTAGATCTGCCTCCTCAGTGATATTTAATGTAAAGGCATTAGTTGCAGCGAGTTCATTCTGATCGAATTTAACCTTTAGCTCTGCAAGCTCACTGCTGATCTTACGATACTTCTCCTTATCCTCCTGCGAAAGGTTAGCTCCCGATCTAGAGAAACTCTTGTACGTATTCTCAAGCAACATTGCATCTTCCACATCAAGATTAAGTTGTTCACGTCTATCATAAACCTGCTTAACTCTATCGAATAGTGCTGGGTTTAGAGATACATCATTACCATACTCAGTAAGCATTGGTGTAACCTTCATTACGACCTCTTGTAGCTCAGGGGTAGTAACTGTTGAGTTAAGGTTGAATAGTACGCCAATTGTGCGTGATAGCTTGTCGTCCACACGCTCCAACGCCACAATAGTATTCTCAAATGTAGGGATCGAACGTTGATTAACAATCGACTGCACTCCTGTTTTAGCCTCAGCGATTTGCTCGGTTATAGCAGGAACAAAGTCCTCGGTTAGAATCTCTGAGAATGGAGGTGTTTGGTGGGGTGTTTCCCACTTAGCCTCAAGTAGGGGATTTACTCTTGGTTGAGAGTCTGAGCAAGAAGCTCCTAGTAGTGATGCTATTGCCGCCATCAGTAGAACTCGTTTTTTCATTACAAAATAGTTTATTTTTTTAGGGTAAAGTATTGTTAGTTATAGTAGTTATCAAGGAAGCTATTTCTCTTATCCCACTTCAGTAAGTCGGCAAGCATAGAGCTTTTCGCCTGAATGGTGAAGCTCCAACTCTGGCGGAAACCAACAGGTATCCACGAGAAACTCATCTGCCAACAGTGTAGGTCACGAGTGATTTGCACTGTTCCAGGTGTAATCTCATTCATCTCAAAGTCGTAACCCGCACTCATACTAAGTCCCCACTTCTCGGTAAGATTTATCGAACCTGAGGCATTAATAGTCTGAGTTCTGGAGACTCGCCCGGGCCCAGTATTATTAAACGAGAAGCTGTAATTCACATTCAAACTCCACGGGATATTAAAGTCATAGTACTCCCCTGCTGTTACGTAGGCTCGATCCATTGCAGAGAGTATCTCTTGTTCCTCTTGGCTCTGCGATGCAAAGAAGTTTTCCTCTGCCTTAAGATCATTAAAGTTAGCACCATTACGGTTATTAGTAGGGTCGTTAATTGCTGGCACTCCACCCCTTTGAGCCGAAGCATTACCTGCGCTCGAAGGGCTTTTAAATCCATAACCTGCACTAAATGAGAATCTAGTGAGTCGAAGGAATTTTCCTTGTTCAACTAGGAATGTATTGATCTTATTGCCGCTAGCATCTAGGGCATATGGATCAAATGTAGCACTAGCTTGCAGCGTATAACCTGTGACCACTGGGATACGCACCGATACGCTAAATGGCGAAAGGTTCAGTGAATCTGCGAGAAAGTTATACGAGGAGTTTATCGTGAATCCCTCGATTAGCTTTATCTTCCTAAAGCCTGTTGTATCCTTATCGTCAGGAACCTTTACCTCCAATGTGTTTTGGAGTCCGAAACTCAAGTTTGCCTGTGGCGAACTAGACGATGTACCAAAAATCCCATTTGAGTACGGCGAATACTCCTTCATAGTTCCATCTGCACTACTCTGTACAGTCTTCCAGAACCCAAATTGTGGCTCTCCAAAGTCAGGGGCAAATGATAGTGATAGCGTCGGAGTCATAACGTGGCGAAAGATCGTAGGTTTCTTTTCACTTCCTACCGTATATGTACCATATACCTTGGTATTAAACCCTAGAGATAGATTATAGTCGTAGACACGGTAAAAACCCGAAGTTGTATCAATATCTATTGTCTCAGTGGCTGGATTCCACGTCTGGTCGTGCCTTGAGAAGTACCATTTTTCGTTATAGTTAAAGCTCGGGGTTATACTGAACACTCCCCCCAGATTAAACGACGCACTCACAGGAATTGTATGTTTAATACCTGTCTGCATCTTATCCCACATCTCCTCTTGGAACAGATAGTCCTGCTTGATGCTATTTACCCTATTTTGTAGGTTCATACTGTATGTAAAGGATATTTTCTCATACCATCTTTCACCACCAACTGGATTCTTTCGCTTAAATGGAGATACTCTTGTAACATTAAAAGTCACGTTAGGTAGCCCCAGAGTTACCGTACTATCTCTACTGTTCTGAGAGAGCGATGCGTTCGCACTCAATGAGAACGGAGTACCAGCCCAGTTCTTAGAGTATGAAATTGTCGAGGAGGTCTGTGCACTTAAAACATCCTCTAGATTTGTCGCATTGTATTTGTTATAGGTGGAACTAGAGGTATAGTTCACCGATGCTGAGAATGTCGAGCCCGGATTAAATTTAGCATCCTGACGGTGCGTCCACGCTATTCTAAATGCTTGTGAGTTTACGTAGTCTAACGATCCCGGTTCGCCGAATATATCTTGGTTGAGCGATAGATCGAAATTACCCGAAAATTTATACTTAAGTGCGTAGTTGCTCGCAGCACTTACGCCCCACGATCCTAATGTATATATACTTGCCATTAGTCTCAAATCAACATAATCGTTAATTGCAAAGTAATAACCAAGATCCTTTAAGAAGAAACCTTTGACAACCTCCTCGCCAATCTGAGGAATGATAATACCTGAGCTTTGTTCATCTTTCTGCGGAAAGAATCCAAATGGTATAGTAAGTGGATACAGTGGTACATCTTCAAAGACCATATAAGCAGGTCCAAATACAGTTACCTCACCGGGAACAACAGTTGCCTTTGTCATCTGTAAATAGAAGTGAGGTGAAGCTGCATCACAGGTTGTATATCGCCCCCCCTGCATATGCATAACGTTATCTTTCATCTTCTTAACACTTCCTCCTGAGAGGTAGCCCTCACCCTCTTGGGTGCTAGGGTTAAAGATTAAGGCCTTGCCCGACTCCATATTATAGGACATTGAATCCATCTTGTACTCAGTGCCTCCATCAATGTAGTTAACCTTAGAAACCTCCATTGTAGTCGAGTCTAAAACAACACCCTCGGCGTGGATTAACTTAGTTTCGGTATTCATTGACATATAGTCAGAGGTGAGTTCTAGCTTACCGTAGGTAACCTTACCTTCTTTGTGTAGAAATACATCCTTACTCTCTGGAATATAGATTAGCGAGTCAGCAAAATCCATAAATATCGGCGCATCGAGAAACGGTGCCCTCTCCTCTACAATATCAACAATAGTATCCTTCTTAAGATTCGAGAGTGAATCAACAACCGTACTTTGAAGTTGTTGTGAGAGATTATCTAGTGCTAATGAATCGAGTGCATTGATCTCCACTGTGCTGAATTCCATTAGAGGGTCTAGGTGTGGTAACAAATTGCTGAGGGTATCTAATAGAGCATCACTACGCAGAGCATCGTTGCGCAGAGAATCCATCTGCGCCTGCTCAACTACCGTGGCACCCCTTACTGTAAAGATTAAGGTACACAACCATAGCAATAGTACTGATATATAGCTTTTACTTCTGATAGGATTAAAATTTAATAAAAAATACTTACTTTTGCAGATGACAATTTAGCATAACTTATGCACGTACATCTGAAAATGCGGGCAAAAATAATCAAAAAAATTGAGACTACTACATACTTTTCGCATTATTAACGCTACTTTGCTAATATTATTTTGCCAGAGTCCTTTGTGGGCGCAACAAAATTTCACCATTGTACTAGATGCAGGACACGGTGGCAAGGACCCCGGAACGGTTAATGGCAAGTATCTGGAGAAGGACATTAATCTAAGTATTGTGAAGTACACAGGAGATATTCTCTCGAAAATCGAGGGTTTAGACGTAATATATACCAGAGATAATGACACCTTTGTAGAGTTATCCGAACGCAGTGAAATTGCCATTAAAGCTAAGGCAGATCTATTTGTCTCGGTACACGTAAATGCAACATCCAATAAGGATGCCTATGGTACAGAAACTTTTGTAATGGGGGTTGATCGCAATAACGACAACCTTGGGGTTGCTATGCGTGAGAATGGGGTTATATCGCTCGAAAACGATTTCTCGACAAAGTACGAGGGCTATGACCCTAACTCCGCTGAATCTCACATTATGTTCTCACTAATGCAGTATGGATACTCACAAGAGAGCCTTGAACTCGCAGCAATGATCCAAAGCCAGTACAAGGATATAGGACGTAGAGATAGGGGGGTTAAGCAGGCTGGATTTCTTGTGCTGTGGCGTAATACTATGCCTAGTGTGCTCACTGAGATAGGATTTTTGAGTAACTCCAGCGAGATGAAGTATATTACCAGTCGAAAGGGGCAAATGGCAATAGGTAAGGCTCTTGCCACTAGTATTTCAAACTATGCTGAGGGTCATCTACTTGCCAGAGCCGAGGCAGCAGCGCAATATAATGAGGTATATGACACTAAGGCCAAAGCATATTTCTCGGTTCAGGTGCGTGCCTCAAGGGGTAGAGTCGAAATTAATAGTCAGAACTTTGGCAACTTTGCACCTAAGGTAAGAGAGATTAAAGTAGAAAATATGTATAAATATTCAGTCGGTAAGGTGTTTTTATATAAAGATGCATTACATTTGCAGTCTGAAATACGCAAAACAATAAAAGATGCGTTTATTGTTGCATATAGTCGAAACGGGGAACAGATTACTGTTGCAGAGGCTAAAAAAATATTAGACTAAAAAGTTATATAGTAATATTAAAATGAAAAAAAAACAACTTATCTCAAAGGAAGTCCTAATTGGATTCTTCACTCTTTCAGTACTAATTGGTAGCTACCTAGGGTATAACTACCTTAAAAATAGAAAGATTTTTAGCAATGATTACTTTATTTATGCAGTTTTTGATAACGCAGGAGGACTGGAAACTGGTGCAGGTGTTGTAACCCAAGGCTTTAAAATCGGAACTGTTGAGGCTGTTGATTTTCAGATAGAACAAAAAAATCTAATTGTAAAGATGCTAATTGACGGCAAGTACGATGTTCCTGCAAATTCAATAGCAGAGATTGCCTCGGCTTCTCTCCTTGGCGGAAAGGCTGTAAATATACAACTGGGCACAGACCTTAAAAAATCTTTAACCTCTGGCGATACTATAACCTCGTCGAATGCTATGGAGCTAATGGATTTAGCGACATCGGAGTATGAGGTACTTAGAGGTAATCTTTCTGAGATTGTGGATAAGTTAAACGGAGCTTTAGATGGTATCAACCGTACTCTTAGCCAGCAGAATACTGAGTCGCTGAGCAAAACTCTAGCACACATTGAGTCAACAACAGCAAGTCTAGATAGAATTGCTCAATCTCAACGCTCAAATATCGAGAGTACACTCAAGAATCTCGAAAAATTAAGTGCTTCACTCGGTAATTCCGCACCTGAACTAGAGCGTAGCATCAGCAACATTGCAACTATCAGCGATGAACTAAAGAATAGTGCTCCATCACTGATTGAAAATGCTGATAATTCGCTCAAAAGTCTAGAGGCAATACTTGAGAAGGTGAATAATGGTGAGGGTACAGCTGGACAACTTATCAATGATCAGGAGATGTACAATAACCTAAATACTGCAATCGAAAACCTTTCACTCCTACTAAGCGACCTAAAGGAGAATCCGGGTAGATATGTACACGTATCTGTATTTGGTGGAGGTAAGAAGTAGAATTAGTGGGGAGGTAAGAAGTAGAAAAAGGAACTAAAAAAAGGTGATTACAGAGTATCCAGCAGACTTTAGGGGGCGCATCGGTTTTGATAGTGTACTTAATGATATAGAGTTTCGTATTCAAACTCAAGGAGCCAAGACATTATTAGAGAATATAACCTTTGAGAGGGATTTCGAGCGAGTGAGGGATACTCTGGAGGAGTGTGCCGAGATGCTCTGGTTGATTCGTTCGGTGGAGGGTGTAGAGTTTCCGAAGAGCGGCTATGTAGATTTCTTGCATTTACTACCCAATATTAGGGTAGCGGGAGGCTATATCGAGGCAACAGAGCTTAACACCATTGCCTCGGCTGTGGAATTAGCTGACACTCTACTCAACTTCTTTTCAACTCAAGCCGAAAAGGGTAATTTTAAACACCTAACCAAGAGGTCAGCCAATGTCTACTCGTGTCGAGAGGTGGCACAAGAGGTGCGTAGAATTGTAGATAAATTTGGTGAGATTAAGGATAGTGCATCTGTGGAGCTCTCAAATATTCGTAGGGAACTAAACTCTAAAGGAGCACAAATTTCTAAAAAGCTACAACAGATACTACAACACGCAAAAAATGAGGGATACGCTGATGGTGACTCATCACTATCTATTCGTGACGGGCGAGCAGTAATACCTGTTGCGGCAGGGCATAAACGCAAAATCAAGGGCTTTATATTTGATGAATCTGCCACTGGAAAGACTGCCTATATCGAGCCTATCGAGGTTATTGAACTTAATAATGAAGTGCGTGAGCTACAAAATGCTGAACGCTATGAGATTGTTAGAATTCTTACCACGTTTTCGGATTTCTTAAGACCTAAACTACCTGAACTAGAGCTAATCAACAGTTATATCTGCGAGGTAGATTTTCTACTATCAAAGGCTAAGTATGCAGAGGAAATTGGTGGTTCACTACCACTACTAAGCCCTAAGGCCGAGGTAGAGATGCAGCGTGCCCAGCACCCTCTGCTTCAAAAGGTATTCAAGGCGGAAGGACGATTATCTGAACTTATGCCGCTGGATATACGCCTCAGTGACAATAAGCCAATACTACTTATTTCGGGACCTAATGCAGGGGGGAAGTCAGTTTGTTTAAAGACCGTTGGGCTTCTTCAGTATATGTTACAGTGTGGAATACTCCCTCCACTTAGCGAAAGCTCGACAATGGGAGTTTTTGACTCAATATTTATTGATATTGGTGATCAACAGTCAATAGACAATGATCTGTCAACCTACTCCTCACACCTCACTAATATGAAGGTGATGTTGAGAGATGCGACGGCTAATTCACTAGTACTCATTGATGAGTTTGGCGGTGGTACTGAGCCAGAGGTTGGTGGTGCGATAGCCGAGTCAATACTAAAGCAATTTATCGAACGTGGTGTATCGGGTGTTATCACTACTCACTACGCTAATCTTAAGTACTTTGCCGCAGCTCATAGTGGTATTGAAAATGGTGCTATGACCTTCGATGTACAGAAAATTAAGCCGCTCTACCGACTTGAAATGGGAGTTGCGGGTAACTCATACGCCTTTGAGATAGCACGCAAAATTGGGCTACCTGAGGGGGTTTTACGTAGCGCAGCTGAGTTAGTTGGTGAGGATAAGATGTCGCTTGAGAAGCAACTACGTGACGCAATGCGTGATAAGCGTTACTGGGAGAATAAACGTCAGAGTATTCGCCTAGCCAATAAGAGTGCTTCGCAGACTGCCGAGGAGTATGAGGCAGAGTTGGAGAAGATACAAAAGGAGCGTGCAAGGCTTATTAAGGAGGCAAAATCCGAGGCGGCAAGAATTATTCAGGGAGCAAATGCTGTAATTGAGAATACTATCCGTGAGATAAAGGAGTCAGCCGCCGAAAAGCAACGCACTAAAGCTGCTAGAGTAAAGGTCGAGGAGTTCAAAAATGAAATTGAGGCTAAGGAGGTACGGGACGAGGCTATCGAACGTAAGATTGAGCAGATACGTGAAAAGGAGAAGCGTCGAGCACAACGCTCCAAGGAGCGTCAAGAGGTTAAGCAGAGAGTTAAGGCTATACAACCACCTGTTGCTAAGGTAATAGAGGTAGGCTCTATTGTCAAGATGGAGGGTATGGGCAGTAGTGGTGAGGTTATGGCAATTAAGGGCTCAAAGGCGACTGTTGCCTTTGGAGCGATAACTACTATTGTTGAGCTTAAGCGTTTAAAATTAAGTGCAGGAAAATCTCCATCTCTTAGAGTTCAGCCAAAAACTACTGCAACTAACGCAAGTAGTGTGGCGAGCGTTACAATGGAACGAGCCGTAAGTTTCACCTCACAATTAGACATACGTGGTATGCGTGCTATTGAGGCTTTCGATAAGTTACAACAGTTTATCGATGATTCAATAATATTGGGGCAACGTAGGGTGCGTATCCTCCACGGCAAGGGCACTGGTGCTCTTAAGGAGGAGGTGCGTCGTTATCTTAGGAGTGAGCCAGCGGTAAGTCGTGTTAGTGACGAGCATATTGAACTTGGAGGTGCTGGTATAACTGTGGTGGAGTTCTAAGATTGCAAATCTTATACTTAACCACTCACAAAGGCATATTCCGCTAACTACACAATTCAATATTTGGCACAATAATTGAAAATGTTTTTTCATTAAAATACTAATTCTAAAAAACATTTGAAAAATGGACCAAATTATGTGGATAATCAAGGGTGAAATCCTAAACCTTGAAATCTTTAATAACTGCGCCGAGCACTGTGTAACGTCCTGCAATGCCGATTCGGACACAAAAATTTGCTGGTGGACACACTCAGCCACCGAAAATAAGTACGCTCTGTTGTGCTATTTCAATAACGAGGCGTGCGCAATGCGATGCCTAAATATGTGGGCTAATATGGCAGAACAGATGACTAGTTCTATGACTTTTCAGAAGTGTATAGTACTTGGCGATCCTAGCGGTCAACTACTTGATGCTATGCAACACCTTAATCCAAAGGCATTACCCTTTGTATGTGGTTTTGAGAGAGATGAACCTATTTCGGTTGAACACCGTGATGTATTTACGGTAGTTAAGGGAAAAATCACAGATCTTGCAAACTACAAAGAGGCAATGGAGAGACTTGTGACTAGTACCAAGGATGAGAATGGGGCATTTATGCAGCACTGCTTTGTAAGCGAAGAGACAAAAAAATTCTGTATCGTTGAACGCTATATGGACCACGAAGCAGCTAAGGCTCACCATAGAACGTGGGATGCAATCTATCCAGAGTTTTCTAAGTGTGCGCAAATAAGTAAGATAGTTATTCTCAATGGTCAATCCACAGAGGACATAGCAGCAAATACAAACACTACTCCACACCATATGGTTATGGAATTTACTTGCGGATTTGCACGATAAGTTTATTACGGGTCAAAGGGAGGGTGAGATTTTAGGGTGATATACCTTTAATTTTTATTATTATAGCCATAAGCCCGACCTATTTAGTATCCTTACTCTATAATTTTCAGTATAATGCTCACGATATACGTGGGCTATACTTATTTGGAATTACAGTGTTCACAGCCAAGCAAAGCTCCACCTAACAATCCAAATAGAAAACTTCGAGGGTATGAACACGTAAA
>CAYJLU010000019.1:18782-20442 GCA_964371395.1 uncultured Rikenellaceae bacterium
GAATTAAAGAAGTTTCACAAATCCTATTTCGATGTTGATAGCATTCTAAGTGCAGCTGGAGAATTGAAATATATGAGCGAATTAATGAGTATTATCGCCAACGAATTTGCTGCGCCATCTCAGGAGTTTGTACGCTATTTCGGCAAGCAAGTATATGAAGGGCAATTCACTCCAAAGATTTCAGAGCAATTCACCGAACTGGTGAAACGTACTATCAACACCTATATCAATGATATGATCTCCGATAGGCTCAAAGCAGCAATTAAAGATGGGGAGACTCCACAAGCTATCACCTCCCAGCAGAACGAAAGTATCGAAACACTCACAGATGATAAAATCGTCACCACAGAAGAGGAACTAGAAGGATTCTACATCATTAAGTCAATAGTGCGTAACCATATTTCTGTGGAGCGTATAACATATCGAGATGCACAAACCTATTTTGCAGTGTTCATTGATGATAACAACCGCAAGCCAGTATGTCGTTTATATCTCGACTCTCCAACTAATAAGCGTATCGCACTTTTCGACGATAATAAGGATGATGAGGGGCGCAAGCAGACAATACAGCATAAGATAGATTGTGTTGATGATATATACAACTACTCAGATTTACTTGTAGAGGCGGTAGAGAAGTATTTGTAAAATTTAAAGATTGTAGATATGGCATATCCAAAATTTAATGGACTCAAAGATAGGATATTTTGGGCGTATGCCAATCTATCTATGTTTTTTGCGTCGTATGAAAAAGGCAAAACAGTATATGACACCCAATCATATATGATTCGTGCTAAAATTTTCAAAGGACTCAGAACAGGGGCGATGAAAATACACTCGATGTTCATAGACCACCACTACAAAACCGACATAGGCGAGTTTTGCGCCTATTGTGGAGTTAAGCACGACCGCTTGGCATTAGACCATATTTTGCCCAAAAGCAAAGGCGGACGAGATACAGGCGATAATCTGATAAAGGTGTGCAAGTCTTGCAATTCCTCAAAAGGAGATAAAGATTTATTGGAGTGGTGCTATCAATTAGAAGTCTTTCCCGATCCGTGGATTTTAAGAACATACCTAAAACTTGTCTATGAATATTCGGTAGCGAATGATTTAATGGATAAGCACAGCAATGAACTCGACTACTCAAAACTTCCATTTAATCCGCAATACTTGCCAATGGAAATGCCCGACCCCGAATGTTTCTTCGAGCAGGAAATCATAGATAAAGAATAGTTTCTATATTTGTAGTGTAAAGGGCGAGCATTTTTCTGATGTTTGCTCTTTTTTTGTTATCTAGTACACTTTTAGTACACCTTAATAAAAGCAAAACCCCTGAAAAATCAAGCGATTAACAAGGGTTTTCAGTACCCAGAGCCGAACTACTAAACAGATACTCTATTACACTCAAATAAATCATACAATCACTAACAATCAATGCAATAGCAAAAATATTATCTCGATGCAAAAGTAATAAAATGTAATTAAAATACAAAAATGTTTCAGTAAATGTTTCAGCAAAAAAGATATTATCACTATCTTTGTAGAGCAATAGGATATAATAGAGTATAACTTAATCACAAAGATATGGCAACAACATTTGCTCTAGAACTCAATAGCAAGCCCAACAAACGAGGGATGTATGCAATCTATTTACGTATAA
>CAYJLU010000020.1:0-18829 GCA_964371395.1 uncultured Rikenellaceae bacterium
CCTATCAACGCTCTTCATAGCGGAGCAAAACATAAGTTTTGCAATGGTCTCAATTAGTGTGGTTCGTAAATCTAGTATAAGAAAAAAGTGCCAAGAAGAAGATCTTGACACTTTTTTTCTATGTAGATTCTATCGTAGATTCGAGAATCTTATTATTATAACCTCAGACCTCGCTCTAAGTCGTTGTTCAGAGGCATATCTTAAATCTAATGATTAATGTAAGAGAGAGATTATTAGCTCTTTTGAGTTCGCTCAATCTCCTGCCATACAAGCGCAGATGCTCCAAGAACAGCTGCATTCTTACCATCTATGCCAGATGGTATAAGTTTTACTTTGTTTTGGAAGTGGCGTAGGATATTATTCTCCATAGCACGCTTAGTCGGCTCGAAGATATATTTACCAGCCTTAGCAAGTCCACCAAATAGGATGATTGCCTCAGGTGATGTTATGGTAACAGCATCTGCTAATGCCTTACCTAGCAGGTTCCCGGTGTACTCATATGCTTCGATTGCAAGAGGGTCACCATTCAGTGCCGCTTTAGTAATCATCTCGGCAGTTAGTTCATTGAATGTAACATTTCTAAACTCACTATCTTCTAGGTGGTCTGCAAGTAGTTTAAACGCAGTACGTTTAATACCAGTTGCTGACACATAGCTCTCAAGACATCCCTTACGACCGCAGCCACACTGACGGTTCCTACCATTAATAACCACGTGACCTAGCTCACCCGCAAAACTGTCGTGTCCATATACAAGTTGGCCATTAGCCACAAAGCCACTACCAAGTCCCGTACCTAGAGTTACCACGATAAAGTCATTCATACCCTTAGCCGCACCATATACCATCTCACCAATAGCCGCTGCATTAGCGTCGTTTGTAATAATTACAGGAGAGTTAGGATAGTACTTCTTCATCTTCTCGACAAACGGTACTATACCACTCCACGCAAGGTTAGCCGCATATTCAATAGTACCCTTGTAGTAGTTTCCATTAGGCGCACCAATACCCACACCGATAAATTCATATTCAAATTCAAGTTGCTTTAAAAGATTTTGAATACCAAGATAAAGCTCCTCAAGGTATTGGTCAAAATCAGGATAGTTCTTTGTTGGAATCACGCCCTCACCATAGATATTACCCTCTCGGTCTACTAAGCCAAATACCGAGTTAGTACCCCCGATATCTATTCCTACTACTAGTTGTTTCATAATGTTTTGTGTGAGTTAAAATTTTATATATTATTGTGTTTTGTTACTATTTCATAACAAAAATAAAATTTTTTTCTTTCTCTGCAAAATTTTGATTAAGATTTATTTCAGTTTTTCTAACAACTTTCGTAACTTCGTGCTATTAATATGGAACAATATAATACTTTTTTACAGCTAATACAGCAAGCATTCCACGAATTAGAGTTTCGTGGTACTCCTGATACCCTCTATGAGCCAATACGTTACACGCTTGAGGATGGAGGTAAACGAATGCGTCCTCTCTTGACATTACTCAGTGCATCACTCTTTGAAAGCGATGTGCAAAGAGTGGCAAATAAAACAATGCCTGCTGCATTAGCAGTCGAGATTTTTCATAACTTCACTCTACTTCACGATGATATTATGGATTCTGCGCCAACCCGCCGAGGAAGGCCAACTGTGCATACTAAGTGGGGCGAAAACAGAGCTATACTTTCGGGCGATGCTATGGTAATTCTTTCATATAGAATTCTATCTAGAGCTGAAAACTTAGCGCAACAGATTGATATATTTAACCGAGCAGCAGTAGAGGTTTGTGAGGGTCAACAACTAGATATGGAGTTTGAGTCAAGGGATGAGGTATCCATTGAGGAGTATATAGAGATGATACGTCTTAAGACAGCTGCACTTATGGCAGCGGCAACTAGGATGGGTGGAGTTGCTATGGGTGCCACCGAGGAGCAGTGTGTCGCACTTTATAGTTATGGTGAGAATCTAGGTCTTGCCTTTCAGATACAGGATGATCTACTTGATACCTATGGCGATGGAGCAACCTTTGGTAAGAAGATTGGCGGTGATATAGCTGAGGGTAAACAGACTTTTTTGCGTATAACAGCTCTTAATCGAGCAGATGAGCGTCAACGTTCTATCCTAAAGTCGAATAGAGACTACCGTAGTGTGCGTGAGATATATGATGAGCTAGGAGTTGCGGAAATTGCTAAGGAGGAGATACTCAAATACTTTAATCGTGCTCTATTATACCTAGATAATTTTGATGCTCAGATGAGCGTACCGCTAAGAAATTACAGCAATATTCTACTCAACAGGGATAAGTAAGGTTATAATCCTATCCTTTTGAGGTGATAGCGTAGCGGTTCGTTTTCTTTTAAAATACAATTAAGTTATATAATTTCATTTCTAAAAATATGTTTCAAACACAAATTCAGGCAGCTCGTCAGGGAGTAACGACCCCACAGATGATAAGCATTGCAAAGAACGAGGGCGTAGAGCCAGAGCAAGTCAGGGAGTCAGTTGCAGCAGGACGTGCCGTTATACCAACAAATAGGAAGCATCCAGAGGCTACCCCTATGATTATAGGCGAGGAGTATAGGGTAAAGATCAATGCAAATATTGGAAATTCGGCATTAGGTTCGTCAATAGAGGAGGAGGTCGAGAAGATGGAGTGGGCTGTGAAGTGGGGAGCAGATACAGTGATGGATCTATCCACTGGCGATGATATTAATGAGACCCGTGAGGCAATAGTTAGAGCTTCGAGTGTGCCGATTGGTACAGTACCACTGTATCAAACCTTTGAGAAGGCAGGCGGCAAGGCAGAGAACCTGACTTGGGAACTCTTTAAAGAGACGATCATATATCAGGCTGAACAGGGGGTGGACTACTTTACCATTCACGCAGGATTGCTACACAAACTCGTACCAACAGCACTAAATAGAGTGACAGGTATAGTATCACGTGGGGGTTCGATAATGGCGAAGTGGATGAGTTATCATAATGCCGAGAACTTTCTATACACTCACTTCGATGAGATTTGCGATATATGTGCAGATTATGACGTAACTATCTCGCTAGGTGATGGATTACGTCCGGGTTCAATAGCTGATGCAAATGATGATGCGCAATTTGGTGAGTTGGAGGTTCTAGGAGAACTCACTCTCAGGGCGTGGGATAAGGGAGTGCAGGTTATTATTGAGGGTCCGGGTCACGTACCTATGAACCTTATTGCTGAGAATATGCGTAGACAGAAGGAGACGTGTCACGGAGCACCATTCTACACCTTAGGCCCACTTGTCACTGATATAGGAGCGGGTTATGACCATATTACCGCAGCGATTGGTGGTGCAATGATAGCTTGGATGGGTACTTCAATGTTATGCTATGTAACCTGCAAAGAGCACCTTGCCCTACCAAATAGGGACGATGTGCGAGAGGGTGTGGTAGCCTTTAAGATTGCGGCGCACGCCGCCGATATTGCAAAGGGTAATCAGCAGGCTATTGAGCGAGATTTAGCGATGAGCAAGGCTCGATTTGATATGCGTTGGCGTGAACAGTTCGACCTGTGCTTCGATCCCGAAAGAGCAGAGGCGATGCACCACGGTGCAATAAAGGAGGGAGAGGATCACTGCTCGATGTGCGGTCCAGATTTTTGTGCTATGAAGATTACAAAATCAATCAAAAAACAATAAAGGGAGAGTATGCCTGAAAATAAGGCATAGATAAATGTATAAAAATTTTGTATGAATTAAATATTATTTATACCTTTACTATATATGTGCCGTGGAATCATAGCACGTAATCAAAAAATAATAAAAAAACAAAATTTATATAAAAAATGAAAGATATACAAATTTCAGAGCTAATTGCTCAAGAGAAGAGTCGTCAAACTCACGGCCTAGAACTTATCGCTTCGGAGAACTACGTAAGCGCAGATGTGATGGAGGCACAAGGCTCTGTACTGACAAATAAATATGCAGAGGGCTATCCCGGTGCTCGCTACTATGGTGGTTGTGAGGTTGTGGATAAGGTTGAGCAGCTTGCCATTGATAGGCTATGTGAGCTATTTGGTGCTGAATTCGCTAACGTGCAACCACACTCAGGGGCAAGTGCAAATCTAGCGGTATTCCTTACCTGTATGAAGCCGGGAGATACATTTCTTGGACTCGATCTTGCGCACGGAGGACACCTTACACACGGTTCTCCAGTGAATTTCTCTGGATTTTTATACAACCCAATAGGCTATCAAGTAGATGAGCAGACAGGTACAATTAACTATGATAAGATGGAGGCTCTAGCATTAGAGCATAAACCAAAGATGATTATAGGTGGTGCTAGTGCATACTCAAGAGAGTGGGATTACCAGAGAATGAGAGCAATTGCCGATAAGGTAGGTGCAATTCTATGGGTTGATATGGCGCATACCGCTGGGCTTGTAGCAGCAGGGATACTCAATAACCCTGTTCCACACGCTCACGTTGTTACCTCAACTACTCATAAGACTCTTCGTGGTCCTCGTGGAGGAGTTATTATTGTGGGTAAGGACTTTGATAATCCGTGGGGAGTAACAACTCCTAAGGGCGAGGTTAAGAAGTTTTCGGCGATGATTAACTCGGCTGTTTTCCCGGGAGCGCAAGGTGGACCTCTAGAACACGTAATTGCAGCAAAAGCAGTTGCATTTGCCGAGGCACTTAAACCTGAGTATAAAGAGTACCAAAAACAAGTTGTTGCAAATGCTGGAGCTATGGCAGCAGAGTTTGTTGCGAAGGGTTATAAGATTATCTCGAATGGAACAGATAACCACCTGATGTTGATAGATCTACGCTCTAAATTCCCAGACTTAAGCGGTAAAAAGGCTGAACGAGCGTTAGTGGCAGCTGATATTACACTAAATAAGAATATGGTACCTTTCGACAGCCGTTCACCATTCCTTACCTCTGGTATTAGAGTTGGTACACCTGCTGTAACATCTCGTGGTCTGAAGGTCGAGGATATGCCGTGGATTGTAGAGATGATAGATAAGGTTCTCTCTAATGTAGATGATAGTGCAGTATTGGATACAGTTAAGGCTGAGGTTCAAGCTAAGATGCAGAAATTCCCACTATTTGCGTGGTAAGATAATAGGCGTGTATACTATTATTTAGTAAGAGTTTCTACTAGTACATATATAATAGACCCTCTCCTCTCAAACAAATTGCGACGATCTTTTGGTATTGCAATTTGTTTGCGGGGGTGGGGGCTAAATTTAGCCCTTTAAACAGAAAGAAGAGTAATATGCAAAAAATTTTGATTTCAAATGATGATGGCTTTGACTCTCCGGGGATTAGGGCACTATGGGAGGTAGCATTAGAGTTTGCCGATGAAGTGCTTGTGGTAGCACCTGATAGGTGTTACTCTGGAATGTCGCACGCAATTACAATGAACTCCCCTATATTTCTCGATAAGAGGCTTTGCGAGGTTCGAGAGGATGGTAAGCGATTGACAGTGTATTCCACCAGTGGTTCGCCAGTTGATTGTATTAAGGTAGCTATGGATGCGTTATGCAAGGATAGCGAGCCAGATATGATACTCTCAGGGGTAAACCACGGCAGTAACTCTAATATATCGGTAATTTACAGCGGCACGATGGGTGCAGCAACCGAAGGAGCATTCTATGGCATACCTTCTATCGGTTTTTCGCTCTGTACGCACGACTATTCAGCGTCGCTGGAAGCTAGCATACACTATATGCGCAGGATTATTACTAAAGCTATCACACTTCCAAGGCTAAATCCAACGCTATGTTGGAATGTTAATATACCACCGATACCACTCAGTGATATTAAGGGAGTACAGTTTGCTCGACAGACTCGTGGAGTTTGGCGGGAGGAATTTTTGCATAATCAAGACCCACGAGGACGAGACTACTATTGGATGAGTGGCAGATTCTATAATAGCGAACCAGATGCTAAAGATAGCGATGAGGCATCCCTACAAAACGGATATGTAACCATTATTCCTGTCCAGACAGATATGACTGATTACAACTTCTTGAATAACTATGGAACAGAGTTCTAGGGTTGTTATCACAGTTCCGCTCTATTGTAGTAAGCTCAGTGAATTGGAGTTAATCTCAATTTCTCGTTGTGTAGAACTTTGGGCAGAGAGGTACGATATTGTAGTATTAACGCCCGAGGGTGTTGACCACAGCAAGCTATTGAAAAAATATCCTGTCATAAGTCTTAGACTAGTGGCCCGAGATGCTATGCTGAGTATTTCACACTATAATCGCTTGCTTCTGAGCCGTGAATTCTATGAGCTGTTTGATGATTATGATTATATGCTAATATATCAGGCAGACTGTTTTGTATTTAGAGATGGACTCTCGGAGTGGGTAGGCAAGGGTTATGACTACGTTGGAGCACCTTGGCATACTACTCGCTGTCTAGTAAAGAGGGGGGTGGGTTACCTTCTTAGAACATTTAGACTCTATCATACCCCTTGGTTTATGTATAATCAAGTTGGCAACGGTGGGTTTTCGCTGCGCAGGATCTCTGCATTTTTGGCGCACTTCGACGGTAAACCGAAGCAAAGCAGAAGGGCGAGACGTGGAAGGCTTAACGAGGATGTATATTGGTCTATGGAGGCTAGCGAGCTATCAAAGCCTAGCTCTATTGAGGCATCTCACTTCTGTGCAGATATGACACCACGGCGTTTTCCCGACGATGTATTGGCAGTACACGGTTGGAATAAAGATTCTAGAACCCTTAATTTTTGGGCTTCTATGATTCAGAAGTCAGGGTACTCGATAGATTAATTTCTCTTTACACTCGTTTTGCTACATTAGTGAGTAGCCATCCCACAGAGTGTAGTTGCGGTAACGATTCGTATTGTATTTTAGTATACCTAGATCTGAATTTTTTAATTTTATTTTTTTGATAATATATGAATTGATCTATAATGTCAGATTATAAGAGTGTTTACGCCTTTAGTTTGTTGCGTTCATAGGTTGCTTGTTCAAAATAGTATCAATGCTATTTTTTGTACATTTTCTATTTTGATAATGTAAATATTTATATATCAGTATTTTAGTTTATTGTTAAATATTTCTATAAGAAACATATTAGAAATGAAATTTGCTTATAATTAGTCACTCTGAATTTTGTTTATTAAAATTTTTTACATATATTGCCTTTGAAATAGGAATACGTTAACTATATTTATTAAAAATAAGTCAACGCATATTAAAAAATTTTATTTATGAGCAAAAAACCTAATCTTAGTTTCTGGCAAATATGGAATATGAGTTTTGGATTCCTAGGAGTTCAAATCGGATACTCACTTCAGAATGCTAATACAAGCAGAATACTTCAATCACTCGGAGCAGATGTTGACGAACTTAGCTACTTTTGGCTAGCAGCTCCTGTTGCAGGACTTATAGTCCAACCAATCATTGGACTCTTCTCTGATAAAACGTGGACTCGCCTCGGTCGCCGTATCCCATTTATCTTTGCAGGTTCAATACTAGCAACGATAGCTCTATTTTTGATGCCAAATGCAGAGTACTTCACTGCCATTATGCCAGCACTATTATTTGCTGGGGTTATGCTACTATGTAAGGATATGGCATTCAACGTAACGATGCAACCATTCCGAGCACTTGTTGCCGATAAACTTAACGACTCACAGAAGACTAAAGGTTATGCTATCCAAACATTCCTTATTAATGTAGGTGCTGTTGTAGGTTCAGTACTTCCATTCGTACTTGTAAACTACTTCGGGGTTTCGGGTGAATCTACCGCAGAATCACTTGTACCTAATTCTGTTGCGCTGAGCTACTATATCGGTGGTGGTATCCTACTAGCTACTGTAATAGTAACTTCAGTTATGACCAAGGAGTATAAACCTGAGCTGCACAATAAGTACAACAATCTAGAGACCAAGGAGGTAGTAAAGACTAAGTTCACAAAACTAATTAAAGAGATCCCAGCAACTATGTGGCAACTAGGCGTTGTACAGTTCTTTAGCTGGGCTGCACTATTCCTACTATGGAACTACACCACTCCTGCGGTAGCTGAGAGCGTATGGGGCACAAGCGACCCCCAATCCGCAGCATACAACGAGGCAGCTGACTGGGTTGGGGTTATTTTCGCAGTATATAGCGTATTCTCTGCACTATTCGCAATAGTTATGGCGCAGTTTGCTAAGAAAACCTCAAATAAGTTTGTATATGCACTGTCTCTAGCAGTAGGAGCAGTGAGCTTTATCTCACTCCCTTACTTTAGTGATCAATATATGCTATTTATCCCTATGTTAGGTATAGGTATTGCGTGGGCTGCAATACTTGCAATGCCTTATGCAATACTTAGCAAGTCTGTACCGAGCGATAGAATGGGGGTATATATGGGAATTTTTAACTTCACAATCACTATTCCTCAGATCGTTTGTGGTCTAATTGGTGGACTTATGGTAAAGCACCTATTCGACGGGAGCGCAAGCGGTATGATTATCTCGGCAGGTGTCTGTCTATTACTTGCAGCACTGAGTGTATCAATAGTCACAGATAAAAAAGTAGAATAATAAACACCATAACATAATTAATAACAACTAACACAACAATTTACATTTATTCATTTAACTTATCAAAACCAATATGACAAAGAAAATTTACTTCACTCTTTGTTTGCTTATGTTGAGTATGGTATCACTAGCTCAAGATAAGTACAAAGTCTCGGGAACGATAGTCGATCAAACTGGTGAACCAATCATCGGAGCGACTATTATCGAGAAAGAGAATCCATCGGTTGGTACTAGTACTGACCTAATGGGACAATTTACAATTGCGGTGGATTCAAAGGAATCTACTCTAATGATTCGCTATGCAGGTTACAAGACAGTTGAGTATCCAGCAGGTAGCGAAGTATTTAACCAACCAGTAGTACTAGCCGAAGATGCACAAGCTATCGAGGCAGTTACAGTTGTAGGTTACGGTACACTACGCAAGAGCGACCTTACAGGTTCAGTTGAGGTAGTAAGTGCTGATCTAGACGATCGTGGTATGGTAAACTCAGCATCTGAGCTTCTTCAAGGTAAGGTTGCGGGTCTACAAATCACATCTGGAAATGGTCAGCCGGGTGCGGGTTCAACTATTCGTATTCGTGGTGGTTCATCGCTAAGCGCATCGAACGATCCACTTATCGTAGTTGATGGTGTGCCTCTATCAGGTGGTCCTGCGGGTCTAAGCAACCCACTAGGTTCTATCAACCCTAATGATATCGCTTCGTTCTCTATCCTTAAGGATGCGTCAGCAGCGGCTATCTACGGTTCACGTGGTGCAAATGGTGTTATTATCATCACAACTAAGAAGGGTTCAGCAGGTGGATTCAAACTAACTTATAACTCTGACTATTCAGTTGGATTTAATGGTGCAACTGTTAATACTCTAGCTCCAGCAGAGTACCGTGAATTCCTTAATACTTACTATGGTGATAATTCAACAGTAATGGCACTTGCAAATCAGTTCCCTGAGGCGAATACTGACTGGCAAGACCATATCTACCAAGCAGCATTTGGTACTAACCAATATGTAAGCGGTAGCGGTAGATTAGTTGGCGAGGATGTAACAATGGGCTATCGTGCTTCACTTGGTTACACCAACCAACAAGGTACACTTAAGGGTTCAAACTACAACCGTTACACAGTTGACGTAGGACTTGCTCCACGTTTCCTTGATGACCACCTGTCTGTTGACGTTAACTTCAAGGGTACACTAAGTAACCAAGATAACGTAGATAGTGGAGTAGTAGGCAACGCAGCGTTCTATGACCCAACAAAACCTATCTACAACGAGTACGCAGATAACAAATTCAACGGATACTACGCTCACCTAAGCGATCCAGTTGCGTTAATCCCTAACTCAAATTCTTCGACTAACCCGCTTGCTATCCTTAACGAGCAGTACAACCAAGATAAGACCTATGCAATGGTAGGTAACGTTCAGGTTGACTATAAGATGCACTTCCTTCCAGAACTACGTGCTAACCTTAACCTAGGTTATGACGCATCTATGGGTGAGAATACTAATGGTGTGAATATCAACTCTGAGCAAGCTTGGAGAGATGGTGATTTCCCGGGAGTAGGTCGCTACAATACTTGGCAAGGTTTCCGTCGTAACTCACTACTTGACTTCTACCTAAACTATGCTAACGATATAGGAAAGCACCGTGTAGATGCAATGGCAGGTTACTCTTGGCAGTACTTCGGTATCGAGGATAGAAATCAATCATTTGAAAATGAATCAGCAGACGAGCTTGATCCATTCACATCGACAGTTGACATCACTGAGAACTACCTAGTATCTTTCTTCGGTCGTCTAAATTATAGCTACGATAGCCGCTATATGGTAACAGCAACTCTACGTTATGATGGTTCTTCACGCTTCTCAGAGGCTAACCGTTGGGGTGTATTCCCTTCAGTTGCACTTGGTTGGAACTTAGCAGAGGAGAGCTGGTTGAAGGAGTCAGTAGTTGATAACCTAAAGCTACGTGCTTCGTGGGGCGTTACAGGTCAGCAAGACCTTAGACTTAACGACTACCCATACCAAGCTCGTTATGATGTGTCAACTCAATTCTCACAATATCAATTCGGTAATAATTGGTACCACCTAACTAAGCCACTTGCTTACGATGAGAACATTAAGTGGGAGGAGACAACTTCTTGGAACTTAGGTCTTGACTTTGCGGCATTCAACAACCGTCTAACATTCAACGTTGACCTATACAAGAAGTTCACAAAAGACCTTCTAAATACAGCTTCAGTTCCTGCGGGTACTAACTTCTCAAACACTGTTACAACTAACGTAGGTGACCTTGAGAACCAAGGTATCGAAATCGAGGCAGGTATGGATATCATCCGCAATAATGATTGGAGATGGAACGTTACTGCAAACGCAACTTGGCAGGATACAAAGATCACTCGCCTAACAGCAACTGATGATCCTAACTACCTAGGTATTCTTCACGGTACAATCAGTGTTGGTACAGGTACAAACCTACTACTTCACGCAGTTGGTCACGCACCAAGTTCATACTATGTTTATGAGCAGGCTTATGACGTAGATGGTAACGCTATACAAAACACAGTAGTTGACCGTAATGGTGACGGTGTTATCACTGACGGCGACCGCTATGTTGCAGGTAGCATCCAAGCTGATATGTACTTCGGTCTTTCAACATCTCTATCATACAAGAACTGGGACTTTGCTGTTAACGCTCACGGTGTAGTAGGCAACGAAATCTTCAATGATTTCCGTATGGCTAACTCAACAACTCAGAGTGCTTATGGTGGTCTAGGTTCACTATCTAACGTAACTCCATTCTACCAAGAGACAGGCTTTACAAATGTAAGTCAAACTGCTCAGAACCTTTCTGACTACTGGCTAGAGGATGGTTCATACCTAAGAATCGACAATATCACTGTTGGATACAACTTCCAAGAGCTATTTGGTTCAGATCTTAGCGGTAGAGTGTCACTTACGGCTCAGAATCCATTTATCTTTACTAACTACTCTGGTATCGACCCTGAGGTTAGCTACGGTATCAATGGAACAATTTGGGCTAGACCAACAACATATATGATTGGTCTTTCACTTAACTTCTAGGATTAAAAGAAAGAGCAAATTAAATTTAGAAAATTGAACATAAAAATTATGAAAATTAAATATTCAATAATAGCACTTTCAGCTCTGAGTCTTACTCTTAGCTCGTGCTTAGACGACCTAAATACAGTACCAAAGGATCCAGATATTGAGACATCAGAGACAGTGTATGGATCACCAGAGAGTTACCTTATGGGTCTAGGAAAGCTATACGGAGCGTTCTCTCTTCAGGGGCAAAATGGTGGTGATTCAGGTGAAATCGATGGTGTAGATGGTGGTCTTAGTACATTCTCACGTGCGCTATGGAATAGCCAAGAGTTACCAACAGACTTCGCTATTGCAGCGTGGAAGAATGACTCGTACCTACACGCATTTAACTTCCTTAACTGGACATCAGCACAGAATGAGATTATTTCGGCTACTTACTATCGTATTACATTTACTGTAACACTGATTAATGAGTACCTTAAGCAAACATCATCTGAGAAACTAGACATCCGTGGTACAAGCGATGAACTAAGAGCACAAATTGCAGACTATCGCAATGAAGCGCGTGCACTTCGTGCTGCTATGTGGAGCTACGGTATAGACCTATTTGGTAATATGCCATTTGTAACTGATAATGATCCTATTGGTCTATTCTACCCACCACAATACACTCGTGCCGAGCTATTCGAGTACGTAGAGAGCGAACTACTTGCAGTTGAGCCACTACTAGGTGAACCTAAGAGTATGGAGTTTGGTCGTATTGACAAGGGTCTAGTTTGGGGACTTCTAAGTCGTCTTTACCTTAATGCAGAGGTTTATATTGGAACACCAATGTACACTGAGTCTATTACTTGGGCAAATAAGCTGATTACTAATGGTACTTATGACCTAGCTGACAACTATGCAGAGCTATTTATGGCAGATAATAACAATACTAACCCTGATGTGTATCAAGAGATTATATTCTCTGGTATCTATGACAATAACAATGCACAGACTTGGGGAGGTACAACATTCCTTACTAGTGGTTCTAGAGGAGGTACATCTCCAAAGGACTTTGGTGCTAATGAGGGATGGGGTGGTCTTCGTGCCAGACCAAATCTAGTTATGCTATTCGAGGATTATGATGTAATCGATCCTGATGGATATGTTGCATCGCCTGATGGTCGTGCAAACTTCTACACTACTGATCGTACTCTTGACGTAACTGATCCTTGGGTATTCGATAATGGTTACACCGTATTGAAGTGGGCAGCGTGGAATTCAGATGGTTCATTCCCAACAGGTAATGAGAAGTTCGCTTCGACAGACTGGATCTTTATGCGTCTAGGTGAAATCTACCTTAACTATGCTGAGGCGGTAGTTCGTGGTGGTGCAGGTGGTGATCTTGCTACTGCAACAGAATATATCAACGAACTTCGCCAACGTGCATACGGTAATACAGATGGAGATATTGCATCATCTGAACTTACTCTAGACTTCATACTTGACGAGCGTGGTAGAGAGCTATACTGGGAAGGTTTCCGTCGTTCTGACCTTATCCGTTTCGAAAAGTTCACTGGCGGTAACTATGTATGGCAGTGGAAAGGTAATGTATTCTCAGGAGCTGGTGTAGATGTACGCTATGAGCTATATCCTATCCCATATGCTGACCTTGTTGCTAATCCTAACCTTGAGCAAAATCCAGGATATTAATAACCAACCTACTCAACCTTAATTGAGAGGTAACAATACTAACCTCGCCTCTTCTACCCTAAACTTCACCTTGAAGGAGGCGAGGTAGTATTAAGCTCAATTATTGTTGAACAGAGAGAGGAATAAATAATAAACTTTAATAGAAAAATGAAAATATTTAGAAATTTTTTGAGCGTGGCTCTTCTTGCTCTAGTTGTGCTTACTTCGTGTACACTAGATAGAGAGAAGACTATCGTAGATGGGTCGCTTACTGTTGCGGCTGAGTTTACGAACTATCCTACTGCTGTAACTACACTTGATAAATCACAAATGAGTGCAGTTCAGGTTGTATTTGGATGGAATGAGGCAGTTTATAGCTATCCAGCAGCTGTTACTTATACTCTAGAGGCAGTTCTTGAGGATCAAGCAGTTATTCTAGGTTCTACAAGTTCAAATAGTCTTGGACTTCAAACAGAAACACTTAACAACCTATTGGTTAACAACCTAGGTGCAGTTCCGGGAGAGACCTTTACTTGTAATGTTAGACTACTTAGTTCATTGGGAACTACCACTGCCTACGATACAGTATCGCTAGCAGTTCCATTTAGTGTAATTCCATTTAGCGGTGAGCCAACTCCACTATACGTAGTTGGTGCATTCAATAATTGGTCTCACTCAAATGCTATTGCTCTTTGGTCAGTTACTAGCAATGGTATTTATACAGGTTACATTCCACTTTTTGTTACTCCTAGTGTAGGAGTTGCTGCTATTGAAGACGCTCCTGATCCAGTGACTCCATTTGTACTAACAACTGGTCTTAACTGGGACTTCAAGTATGCTTCTACTGACGGTGACTTCGGTACACTTGAAGAGAATGCTGGTTCTGATATTCTGCTTCCATCGGGCTACCTATATCAAGTTGAAGTGAACACTAATACCTTAGTAGGTTCAGTGATTTCAAACAATATTACTCGTATTGGTCTTGTTGGTAGTGCAACACCTAATGGTTGGGAAACCCCTGACACAGAGCTTGTATGGACTCCAGAAGAGAAAGCTTACGTAGCTACTGGCGTTGAGATGATAGATGGCGCATTCAAGTTCCGTGCTAACAATCTTTGGGATGTTAACTGGGGTGCAGGTGCTGAAGCAGGAGAACTAGCAATTAACGGTTCTGACATCACTTTCGACCTAGCGCCAGGTAGGTACACTGTTAAGCTTGATATCTTCCAAGTAGTTCCAACTTATGAATTTATACCAGATGTACAATAAGTTTTAATGCTAAAAATAGTATTAATAAGTTATACTTTTAGGCAAGGGGGTTTTGATAGACCCCTTTGTCACAACTATAACCTACCATTTATGCCATAGGTTATATATTATAATCATATTTTATATCGTTTATACATACAGATTCAAACATAACTAATACATTTATTTCGATGAAGAACATAACAATTTCTTTACTTGCATTGATCTGCTTACCTTTATTATTTACATCTTGTGATGATGACAAGACTAAAGGTGGCGGAGGTGGAACAATAACTGAAGTATCCGCCGACCCAGCTAACCCACTAGGCGATAAAATTTTCTACGAGATATTCGTACGTTCATTTGCAGACAGTGACGGAGATGGCATTGGAGACCTTAATGGTATTACCGATAAGCTAGATTATATTGAAGCCATAGGTGCACAAGGCATTTGGCTTATGCCAATTAATCCTTCGCCATCATATCACGGATATGACGTAACAGACTTTACAGATATTAATCCCGATTATGGTACACTAGAAGACTTTGATCGCTTGGTCTCAGAGGCTAAATCTCGTGGAATAGACATAGTTATTGACTTTGTAATCAACCACTCCTCACAAGAGCATCCGTGGTTCAAAAATGCAATGTCTGCTACCGATGCACAGTATCGTGATTACTACACCTTTGAGAAAAAAACAGATGTGGAGGCAAAGTGCGAGGCAGGTGAAATTCCAATGGTAGATGATAACTACTATAATGCAGGTGCTTGGCGCAATGTATGGGGAGTAACCAACACTACCGACTACCAGTATATTGGAATGTTTGACGGCTCAATGCCTGACTTCAACTACGGTAAGTCTCCAAACCTTAATCCAGTATATGATGAAATACTAGATGCAGCAAGATTCTGGATGGATAGAGGTATAGCGGGACTTAGACTCGATGCAATAAAGCATATATATCAAAATGAGAATGGCGCAGAGAATCGTATATTCCTAAAGAAGTTCTATGATGATCTTAATGCAGAGTATCCGGGTATTTATATGGTAGGTGAGGTGCTAAGTTCGACAGATGCAATTGCTCCATTCTTTTCTGCAATCCCTTCGCTTTTCCACTTTGATGCGTGGTGGAAACTAGAGGGTGCTATGATGCAGTGGGGAGCGCAGTACTATGCTAAGGATATGGCAGAGTTTTATAACAAATTCAAGGTTTACAATAAGACTTTTAATGCTGCAACTAAGCTAAGTAACCACGATGAGGATCGTGCTATTAGTAAGCTAGGTGGAAGTGTAGAGAGAGCAAAGGTTGCTGCAATGGCAATTATGACTACTCCGGGACAACCATATATTTACTATGGCGAGGAGCTTGGAATGAGTAATTTGAAGTCAAATGGCGATGAGCACGTTCGTGAGCCAATGCTTTGGGGTGATGAATACACAACTACTTGGAGAGAGAATACTGCACCTACGGCTACTGTAAAGGAACAACTCTCTGATGGAGGTTCGCTACTAAATTTCTATCGCAGTGCTACAAAACTTAGAAATTCTGTCCCTGCACTACAACACGGTACATTCACACCAGTACCTTGGAGTGAACTCCCTCATAATTTTATGGCGTGGTATCGTTCTTTAGGCACAACTAGAGTTTATGTACTGATGAACGGTGGTTCTCAAACTCTTGAACATACACTTAACTACGATGTAAATGATGCAGAGGTTCTCTTTAAGGAGGGTGCCGCTAGCTATACTGCATCATCATCATCATTTAAGGTAACACTACCTCCATACTCAATTCTTATACTAGAGAAAGAATTTTAAATTAATATACTATTACATATAAACAATCAATACAATGCGAAAGACATTTTTTAGTATACTAGCTGCGGCAACTCTTATTAGCTGCTCTACATCTCCGTCAGTTCAAACCCCAGAGTGGGTAAAGTCTCACCCTGAGTGGGCAGTAGGCGCAACTATCTATGAACTCAATACACGTCAGCTTACACCAGAGGGAACATTTAAGGCGGCTATGGCTGAACTACCTCGTATCAAGGAGTTAGGTGTTGATATAGTGTGGCTAATGCCAATTCAACCCATAGGGGTAAAGGAGCGTAAGGGCTCGCTAGGATCTTACTATGCAATTTCGGACTATACGGGTTTTAATCCTGAATTTGGTACCCGTGAGGATTTCGAGGCATTTCTTGCCGAGGCGCATAGACTAGGGCTGAAGGTTATATTAGATTGGGTGGCTAACCATACATCACCAGACCATATTTGGGCAGTAAACGATGGCTGGCACAAGCGTGACTCACTAGGGGAGATGAAGGTTAAGTACGACTGGACAGATATATCAGAGCTTGAGTACGAAAATATGGATATGCGTAAGGCAATGGCTGATGCTATGAAATTTTGGGCAGATTCTATTGGTGTAGATGGTCTACGTTGCGATATGGCAATGCTAGTTCCTATTGATTTTTGGGAGGGAACCCTAGAGGAGATTAGAGTGAATCATCCAGATTTCTTTATGCTTGCCGAAGCTGAGGAGGTAAATCTAACACAAAAGGCATTCAACGCATTCTATGGTTGGGATCTGCATCACACTCTAAATGCGCTGGCTCAGGGTAAGATTACTGCGGATTCACTACCTAAGCAGCTAGCCAAAACTAAGGCACAATTCCCAGATCGTGCACTTCGTCTTAACTTTACATCTAACCACGATGAGAATAGTTGGGCTGGTTCGGCTGTTGAGCGTATGGGCGATGCGCTACCAGCAATGACTGCGCTTACCTATATGCTACCGGGCAACCCATTGATATACAACGGACAGGAGTTAGGTAATGCAAAGCGTATAAAGTTCTTTGATAAGGATACTATTGATAGAGTACAGAACACTAAAGCTACTGAACTGTACCGTTCCTTAAATACACTTCGTAATGACAATCCAGCACTAAGATATGGTGACTATCAAGTACTTGAAGTAGAAAATTCAAAGGAAATCTTTGCAATCGAGCGTACTACTCAAGGAAATAGCGTGATTGGTATATTTAATTTCACCTCTGTACCACAAACAGCAACACTTTCATTAGTAGGTGACTACGTAGAGGTAACCTCTGGTGCACCACTCACTGAGAAGTATCCACTAGAACCTTACGGATACCAAATTTTTGTATCAAGAAAATAATTTCTTACATTTACGACCATAAAATAAACGAAAAAATGAAAAAGATACTAATAACATTAATGTTACTTGTGACTTGCGCCTCAAGCTGGGCAATAAAAATCGAGAGAGTAGAGCCTATTAGCTGGTGGATAGGTATGAATACACCGCTACAACTATTAATAAATGGAGATGATATTAAGGGAGCAACTATTACTGTTGACTCTAGAAATATTAAGATTGAAGGTATTACAACGGTAGATAACCCTAACTATCTATTTGTTGATGTTAAGATCTCTCCACGTACTAAGGCTGGGACATACACCTTTACACTTACAAAGGATGGTAAGAGTGTTGAGATTCCATATACACTTGAGCAGAGACGTGAGAACCCTGCTGCTAGCCACTCGCTAACCTCGGCAGATGCAGTTTATCTACTTATGCCAGATAGATTTGCAAAGGGAGAACTCCCTGAGGGATTAGAGCATATCGAGGGTACGGTAGATCGTAACGAACCATTTGGTCGCCACGGTGGTAATCTTCAGGGTATGATAGATAACCTTGACTATATTGCAGGACTTGGTATGACTGCTATTTGGAGCACTCCAGTACTTGAGAACCGTGAGCCTGAGGGTTCATACCACGGATATGCTATCTCTGACCTATACCGTGTGGACCCACGTATGGGAACAAACGAGCTATATAAGCAGTATGTTGAAGAGGCACACTCTAAGGGATTAAAGATTATTATGGATATGGTTCCTAACCACGTAGGTCTTGAGCACTGGTGGATGAAGGATATGCCAACTAAAGATTGGTTTAACTACGGCGGGCAGTACAAGCAGACTCGCTATGGTCAGACTGCACAGTTAGACCCTAACGTCTCAAAGGCTGACTATTTGAATAATCGTGACGGTTGGTTTGTGGCTAATATGCCAGATATGAACCTAAATAACGAACTAGTGCTAAACTACTTAATTCAGAATGCTGTATGGTGGGTTGAGTACGCTAACCTAGATGCAATCCGTATTGATACATACCCATACAACGATAAGTATAAAGCAGCACAATGGACAAAGGCAATCAAGGATGAATTCCCGGGTATCTCGCTTATGGGTGAGTGTTGGGTAAATGAGCCTAGCTTTATCTC
>CAYJLU010000021.1:0-18779 GCA_964371395.1 uncultured Rikenellaceae bacterium
CCATCTTCAAAATCTCATCCACCTATCAACGCTCTCAATATCGGAGCAAATGCAATGCGGCGATATTTTAAAGATAACTCCAATGACTCTTCAGTCACATACTTAGAGGTATGCTCCTTTCATAGCCCTTAGAGCCATCTTCAAAATCTCATCCACCTATCAACGCTCTTCATAGCGGAGCAAAACATAAGTTTTGCAATGATCTCCTCAAGGGTTAATAGTGATTATCTGTTGTATTAAATTGATATTAATTAGTGATATGAATGTTAAAAATATGGTTGCGATAGAGGATATTAGACAAATTTTAATATCTTTGTGCGTTAAATCATTACTGAGCTAGCCAAAGAGCAATATTAAAGAAAACTAATGGCAAACAAAGACAATATAAAGGTACCTAGACACGTTGCAATCATAATGGACGGCAATAGGCGATGGGCACAGTCTCATAATTTAGAGACTGTCGATGGCCATAGAGCTGGGGTTGATTCTCTAAAGAGTTGTGTAAGAGAGGCTAAGGAGTTAGGGGTTGAGTATTTGACTGTCTATGCCTTTTCGACAGAGAATTGGGGTAGGCCTATGCAGGAGGTTCAGGCAATTATGGAGCTATTCTCTATGGTTGTTGTAGCTGAGGCAAAGGAACTCGCAAAGAATAGCGTTAGGTTAAGATTTATTGGTGATATTGGGGTATTAAGCGAGAAGCTAAGGCGTCAGATCGTAGAGGTTGAGGCTATGGAGATTGAGCAAGTTAAGATGACCCTAGTTGTGGCGATGAATTATTCATCAAGGTGGGATATAGTCTCAGCGGTTCAGCGTGTTATAGATAGCGGAAAGAGTGTAGTTGCTCAAGAGGATATTGCCTCTGAGTTGTCAACTAATTTCCTTCCAGATGTTGATTTAGTGATACGTACAAGTGGCGAGCAGAGGCTAAGTAATTTTATGTTGTGGGAGAGTTCATACGCAGAGTTATACTTTACCGACATACTTTGGCCAGATTTCAACGAGCAAGAGTTTAGAGAGGCGGTTGAGTGGTATGCTTATAGGGAAAGGCGATACGGAGTAAGAGAATAATTAATGAAAAGAATAAGGAGTATGTTTTTTAGAAGAGTATGTATATTTGTCGTTATGCTATTTGCTACACTTACAGTAGCAATAAGTGCTCAGATAACTCAATCTCCTGTGGATAGAGATCCACAGCGATTGGACTATGATTCAACACCTAAGAGTTACATAATTGGCAATATAACGGCAGAGGGGCTACGCTCAATCAATGCCGATATGCTTTTGAAGACCACAGGTCTTGTCAAGGGCGAGTCGATAGTAATACCCGGTGATAGACTTTCGTCGATTACCCGTAGATTAATGGATCAACGTCACTTCGCTGACATTGAGACATTCACCGCTTTTCGTGGCGATACAGTAGATATTCGCTTTGTCTTTGCCGAGCGACAGAGAGTAAAGCAGTGGGTATTTGAGGGCACTAAGGGTAGTGAGGCTAAGGATATGCAGACTCAGCTGAAGTTGCGCAGAAGTGGCGAGCTATCTCAATTTGCCCTTATGAGTGCAATGGAGGGTATCAGAAACTTCTACAATGAGAAGGGCTATCGCAATGCAAAGATAGATGTAATGGTTACTCCAGACTCTGCTACTCGTAACTTTGTTAACGTGAAGTTTAAGATCGAAAGAGGCAAGCGAGTTAGGATTGGCGATATTGTAGTTGAGGGTAACGAGGCGATAGATTCTAAGAAGATACTTAGGGCTATGAAGAAGACAAAGAAAGTTTCATTGAATATCTTTGCCGAGACTAAGTATAATCCAGAGAACTTCAAGGAGGATAATGCAAATATATTGGCATACTATCGCTCAAAAGGCTATCGAGATGCGAGAATTATTGCCGATTCAACATTCTATATCAAGGATAATCGTATCGGAGTGTGGTTTAAGGTCGATGAGGGTAAGAAGTATTACTATGGTGATATTACTTGGATTGGTAACTCAAAGATTCCGACAGCATACCTTAACCAACTACTTGCCCTAAAGAAGGGTGATGTATATGATAGCGAGTCGATGGGTCGACGAGTGGGTAGCATTATGGGTGAGATGGGCGAGATTTCTGTATCTAGCCTCTATCGTGATGATGGTTACCTAGCGTTTAGTATTGAGCCTGTGGAACGAGTTGAGGGTGATACTGTGGATGTTGAGATACGAATGATTGAGGGTAAGCAGTTTACCATCAACGAAGTAAACTTCGAGGGTAATACTCGTACCAATGACCACGTGATACGTCGAGAGTTGGATACTCGTCCCGGTGAGTTGTACAGCCAGTCCTTGCTGATGCGTACATATCAGCGACTTACCACAATGGGGCAATTCGACACCGAGAGCTTCTCTACACCAGAAATACTCCCAAACTTCCAGAACGAGACAGTAGATATTGGCTATTCACTTCAGGAGCAATCCAGAGATAAATTCGAGTTATCTGGTGGTTGGGGAGGTGGTATGTTTATCTTCTCGGTGGGGGTTAGTTTTACTAACGTATCGCTTCGTAAGTTCTTCGATAAGGATGCGTGGCGACCATACCCATCTGGCGATAACCAAACACTATCACTAAGCCTTCAATCTAACGGTACATACTATACAGCTGGATCATTTAGCTTTACTGAGCCGTGGTTGGGTGGTGACAAACCGACATCACTAACAGTGGGGGCATACCTCTCGAAACAGACAGATGCACTCTATATAGGTTACGATCCAACGATGTCATTCCAAACAATTGGTGCTTCGGTGAGTATTGGCAAGCGACTTAACTGGCCAGACCCATTCTTCCAAGCGTCAGTCGGAATTTCTTATCAATCATACTTACTGGATAATTGGTCAGGATTCCTTGTCCAAGATGGAACATCTAACCTCTTTGCACTGAATCTTATTTTCGGGCGTAACTCTATTGATGACCCGATTGGTTATGCAACACGAGGTAGTGAATTTATACTATCAGCAGATATTACACCTCCGTGGTCGCTATTCGATGGAAAGGATTACTCTGGCTCACTGACTAGCCAACAACGATATGAGTGGATTGAGTTCTACAAGCTCAAGTTTAGCGGAAGGTGGTTTACACCATTATCACCTGATAATAAGTTAGTACTTATGGCACGAGCGCAATTTGGTTATCTAGGCTCTTATAATAAGTATAAGCCATCTCCTTTCGAGGGTTTCCAAGTCGGAGGCGACGGGCTAACAACATATAGTATATATGGGGTTGAGACAGTAGGTCTGAGAGGTTATGCAAATGAAGCACTTACACCAAATGCAGATTATGGTGTCTATGCCTCGGTGTATAGTAAATTAACTGCCGAGCTTCGCTACCCAATTGTACGCTCGAGCGGAACGATGGTCTATGGTCTGGTTTTTGCTGAGGCAGGTAATGCCTTTGTGGATCCAAAAGACTATAAGCCGTTTAACCTAAAGAGATCTATGGGTGTTGGTCTTAGAGTTTACCTTCCAATCCTAGGTATGCTAGGAGTAGATTGGGGTTATGGATTCGATCCAGTATCAACAGACCTAAGTAAACCGAGCGGTTCGCAATTCCACTTTACTATGGGTATGCCTATGTAGTGCAAAAATATAGTTAAAAAATTGCAAAGTTTATAAAGAATTGCTATATTTGAGCGTTAAATACTATGTCGCTCCGATGTGATTGGGGAGATGCAGATAATAAATAATAGTTATAAATAAAAATAGAAGAAAATTATGAAATTCGTAAAGTCAATTGTGCTAGTAGCACTATTCCTAGTTTCTAGTGCGGCGGTAGCACAACAAAAATTTGGTGTAATCTCTAGCCAAGAGGTAATACTTAGTTTGCCTGCTATTGATACTATCCAAACGGAGCTTCAGAAGGTGGAAAAAGAACTTATCGAGGAAATGGAAGCTATTGAGGCTGAGTACACTGCACTTGTTCAGGACTACCAAAATAAGCTAACAACCTATACTCAAACTATGAGAGAGCAGAAGGAGAAGGATATTCAATCACTACTAGATCGCAGACAATCTTTTAGCACTACCGCTCAAAGAGAGATGCAGGAGCAACAGGCTATTATGATGGCACCAGTTCAGGAGCGAGTTGTAAATGCAATCAAAGAGGTTAGTAAAGAGAAGGGTTTAGTAATGGTATTTGAGAAGCAGATGCCACTCTACGTTTCAGAGAGCGAGGTACTAGATATAACTTCACTTGTAAAGGCTAAACTTGGTGTATCGGCTAACTAATCCTTTGACAAAATCGAAGATAAGATTTACAGAGAAGAGCTATGTCCGTATTCCCTAGTGATTGTTGTAGGGTAGCGGTAATAGATTCAGGAGTTGGGGGATTATCAGTCTTGGCAGAGCTAAGACCGATAATCCCTCATAATTCTGTTTTATATTACGCTGATAGTGCGAATTGTCCCTATGGTTCGAAGAGTAGTCGGGAGATTATTTCGCTTACTTTAGGTGTAGTGGAGTGTGTAGTTAGGTGTGGAGCTGAGGTTGTAGTAGTAGCCTGTAATACTATGACCGCAGAGGCAATTGAGGTATTGAGGCATAGATGGCCTCAAATTTCATTTGTGGGTATGGAGCCAGCAGTCAAACCTGCACTGTGTGGAAGTACAACTCAAGTAGTTGGAGTGCTCGCCACCGAAGCAACACTTAGAGGCGAACTCTATAATAGAACAAAACAGCAGTACCTCGATTGCAAAGAAGTAATAGAGATAGCGGGGGTAGGTTTAGTTGAATTTGTTGAGACAGGTAGAGGTGAGAGTCAAGAGTGTAGAGAGTTGCTCAAGGGGTATATAGTGCCTATGTTAGAGGCAGGTGCAGATAGAATTGTACTAGGGTGTACTCACTACCCATTTCTTACTAAACAGATAGAGAAAATAGTCGAGGATTATATCTCTGATAACGAAGTTGACTACCTTATCGAGATTATAAATCCTGCACCAGCCGTTGCCCAACGAGCAAAGGAATTGGCACAGGTCAAAGGAATTATTAGTAGCAGTGGAGATGCTACGATTCGCTATATGAGTAGCGGGGGAGATGAAAGTCTCGAATTTTTACGGAATTTTTTGTATCATAAATAGTTAATGGCAGAAAGAAAGATACAGAGCATAGGACAGAATGGAAGACAGCGTGTAGAGGTGCGTGAACCTAGGCGTGCTAGCTCTGTTCGGATCCAGCCTACACCCAAAAGAACGCCTATTGGTGCACCGAGTACACGTAGTGTGGCAGGAGAAGGTACTAGAAGAGTGAGTTCTCAGAGAGATACTGCTCCTAGGAGCGGAACAAGAGTTAATCAAGCGCAAAGTGGTAGAGTATCTCCGAAACCTAAGAGTACTATTACCCCTAAATCCCAAACATCTAGAGCTAAAACTCAATCTCAATCTCAACCAAAGCAGACACCTAAGAAAACCGCAGAGGCTTCACAAAGCGAAACACATATATGGTTGGCACTTTTTCAATTTTTTATTGCAGGCTATCTATTCTTGGCGTGTATGTCATATCTATTCTATTGGGATATAGATGCAGATATAGCCGAATTTTCAAAGTATCTCAACGAGAATGTAGTAGTTGTATCTAACTGGGGTGGAGGTCTTGGAGCGGTTCTCTCGGAGTTAATTATAGGGAAGTGGTTAGGTATAATGGGGGTGATGATTCCACTATACTTTGCGATGTGGGGGGTGAGGCTACTGAAAATTTCATCGCTTAAGTTGCGCCGTTCAATGACAGCAACACTCTTTATCGCACTGGTTGGTTCACTTGCCTTTGGTCACTTCTGCGGAGCAGATGGCGATGTTTTTGGTAGTGGCTGGGGAGGACAGAGCGGGATATATTTAAGCGAGTGGTTATCTAGAATGATAGGAACCGAGGGCACGTCTTTACTTATTTTCTTCTTAATCGTTGCAGTGTTCTATTACTCTAGTGGTAGGTTTATACAGCGTCAGATTCAGCGTATTAATATCTCGATTCAGAACGATAGAGCTAGACGTGAGGCTGCTCGACTTGCAATGCGAGCAAGGATAGATCACCTGAAACGTCAGGCAGCTCAAGCGGCACAAGATATTGAGAATATGAGAACTGAGGAGTGCCATAGTGTAAGAGGTATTACGTCTCCGTATGGTGATTCGTCGAGTGTTAAGGAGGAATCTAATGATTATATTATAGAACTCGAAGGGGGAAGATATGGATATATTTGGGGTTATAGCGACCTTGGTGAAGCAAACTACTGCTATTTCGATGTATCCTCAATGGAGCACAACACTGTGGAATCACAGAGCACACATATTGAATCCGAAAAAGTAGTGAAAGTTGAAGAGGAGGTTAATGAGGAGTTTGGCGAGTATAATAGAGAGGTTAAGAGTGAGTCTAGCTTAACTCCAAAGCCAGAGGCAGTTGAATTTACTATTGAGCCAACTATTCACGAAGAGGTTATCGAACAGAGAGTGGAGAAGATGGTAGTCGAAAATCTAGAGGATGCTACAACTACAAGTCAGATCGCTCAGGTGGTCACTCCTACGATAAACCCAGCGATAAGCCCAGCGAAGGGCACAGAGCCGGGAATTGGCTTTGAGATAGAAGTAGCACAGGAGGATGAAAAGCTCAGCGAGAGAGATATAACCAGTGAACTTTACGACCCAACAGCAGAACTCCCTAACTACCGCCGCCCCGAACTAAATCTTATGTTGGATCACACCCAGAGGGTAGTGGTAACCAAAGAAGAAATTGCGGCAAATAAAGATAAAATTATCCACACTCTCTCGACATTTGGAATAAAGATCGATTCGATTAAGGCGACTATTGGTCCAACTGTTACCCTATATGAGATAGTGCCAGCGGCAGGGGTTAGAATATCGAAGATAAAGAATCTAGAGGATGATATTGCCCTATCTCTATCGGCTCTAGGTATTCGTATTATTGCTCCGATTCCGGGTAAGGGTACAATAGGTATTGAGGTGCCAAATCTCAATAAAGAGATCGTTTCTATGCACTCGGTTATTCGTTCGGCAAGGTTTCAGAATTCAGATGGAGCACTGCCTATTGCACTTGGTAAGACCATACAGAACGAAACATTTGTTTTTGACTTAGCCAAAATGCCCCATCTATTAGTGGCAGGTGCTACGGGGCAGGGTAAATCCGTGGGCTTGAACGCCATTATCACCTCACTGCTGTACAAGAAGCACCCAGCAGAGCTAAAGTTCGTACTTGTCGACCCTAAAAAGGTTGAGTTGACGCTGTACTCTAAGCTCGAAAAGCACTTCCTAGCTAAGATGGAGGGCGAGGACGAAGCGATTATTACCGACACACAAAAGGTAGTATATACGCTTAATTCACTATGTAAGGAGATGGACTCTCGTTATGACCTGTTGAAGATGGCGCAGGTTCGCAATATCTCGGAGTATAACGATAAGTTTACTCACCGTAGGTTAAACCCAGAGAAGGGACACAGATATTTGCCGTACTTTGTGGTAATTATCGATGAATTTGCCGATCTTATTATGACCGCCGGCCGTGAGATAGAAACCCCAATAGCACGTATAGCACAGCTTGCTCGTGCGGTGGGTATCCACCTTATTATTGCAACGCAACGACCTACAACAAATATTATAACGGGTGTAATCAAGGCTAATTTCCCTGCACGTATAGCATTTAGGGTGACCTCGATGATTGATTCTCGAACAATTTTGGATAGCCCCGGTGCTAATCAACTTATTGGACGTGGCGATATGCTAGTATCGACAGGTAGCGAGACCACTCGTGTGCAGTGCGCCTTTATTGATACCCCTGAGGTTGACGAGATTACCAAGTATATCTATGGTCAGCGAGGTTACGTTAGTGCTTATGAGCTTCCAGAGTTTGTACCAGAATCCGATCAAAGTAGTGCAAGAGAGGTGGATTTAGGGCGAAAGGATTCGTTATTTAATGATGTGGCACGTTATGTGGTGCAGGCACAGAGTGGCTCTGCTTCGACAATACAGCGTAAATTCTCCATAGGATTTAATCGAGCAGGTCGTATTATCGACCAGTTAGAGGCGGCAGGTATAGTAGGAGCACAATCAGGAAGTAAGCCTCGTCAAGTGCTCATTCAGGATATGTCTTCACTCGAAATGATGCTTGATGACTAAGTTACAGTTAGAGGAGCAGAGGGTTGTGGCAGTGATGGTGGAGATGTGGTGTAGAGCCAAGCACAGTAAATCGGGTGTAGAAAAAAGTGCTGGAGAGCGAAAGCTTTGTGAGAGTTGTAAAAAACTTTTACACTATGCCCAAAATAGAGTGCTCAAGTGCCCCGTTATAGAGAGTAAGACAACTTGTAAACGGTGTTTAGTGCATTGTTACTCCCCGCAGATGAGGCAAGAGATAAGAGAGGTGATGCGTTACTCTGGCCCTAGAATAATATTTAGGCATCCAATTATGGCAATTAAGCATATACTAAAATAAATTTAAAGAAAATGAAGAACAAAGTATTACTGATGATTCTCGATGGTTGGGGCAATGGTGACCGTACCAAGAGCGATGCTATTTATAGCAACAATCCAACTTTCATTAACTCTCTAATGGCGAAGTATCCAACCTCGGAGCTTCGTACCGAAGGCGAGAATGTAGGTTTACCAGAGGGACAGATGGGTAATTCTGAGGTAGGTCACCAAAATATTGGTGCTGGTCGTATCCTATTTCAGGATCTAGTGAAGATTAACCGTGCAATCAAAGATAATACCCTTAGCCAAAACCCTGAAATAATAGCTGCGCTTGACTACGCAAAGAGTAGTGGTGCATCTGTACACTTTCTAGGACTTGCCTCTCACGGAGGTGTTCACTCTTCGCTGGATCACCTATATGCACTGACTCATATCTTCGGTTCAAATGGTGTTGAGAATGTGTACACTCACTGCTTTATGGACGGTCGTGATACAGATCCAAAGAGTGGTCTAGGCTTTGTAGAGGAGATTCAGCAGAAGGCCTACGGTAAGGTTGCCTCGGTTATTGGTCGTTACTATGCAATGGATAGAGATAAGCGTTGGGATCGAGTTAAGGAGGCGTATGACCTATTGGTCAGTGGTCAAGGAATGGAGGCTACAAGTGCGACTGAGGCTATTAAAGCCTCGTATGATGCAGGTGTGACCGATGAATTTATTAAGCCTATTATCCTAGAAAAAGACGGAGTGATTAAGCCAAACGATGTGGTTATATTCTATAATTACAGAAATGATAGAGCTAAGGAACTTACAATTGTACTCACTCAGCAAGATATGCCAGAGGAGGGAATGAAGAGCCTGCCGCTATACTTCTGTACGATGACACCATACGACTCATCATTTAAGGGGCTACATATTATTTTTGACAAACAGAATGTAACTAACACACTAGGTGAGTACCTATCTGCCAATGGGCTTTCTCAACTTCGTATTGCTGAGACCGAGAAGTTTGCACACGTGACATTCTTCTTCAACGGAGGTCAAGAGGAGCCATTTAAGGGTGAGAGCCGTATCCTAGTGCCATCGCCAAAGGTTGCAACCTATGATCTACAACCAGAGATGTCGGCGCCAGAGATTACCGAAAAGTTAATTGAGGCACTAAATAAAGGTACTGAGGATTTCATTGCGCTGAACTTTGCGAATGGTGATATGGTAGGCCATACGGGTAACTACGAGGCGATTGCCAAGGCAGTTCAAACTGTTGATAACTGCACCGAGATGGTAGTAAAGGCAGCTCAAGCTAATGGCTATACAGTACTTATCACAGCAGACCACGGTAATGCGGATAATGCTATAAATGCTGACGGTTCACCAAATACTGCTCACTCGCTTAACCCAGTACCATTTATTGTGGTAAGCGAGGAGATTAAGGAGGTTCGTTCGGGTGTGCTAGCTGATATTGCACCAACGGTACTTACAATTATGGGACTAGAGACTCCTTCGGAGATGACAGGTAAGTCACTAGTGTAGTGCTTAGGCAATAGACTTTTAAAAAATTTAAGGGCGGCTCACAGAAAGTGGTGAGTTGCCCTTTTTGTTTATAGCGTAGAGTGTAATTCATCTCTGTTATTTAGAGAATAAAACTAGTTGAATACGTAGCGACTGCTTTTTTAGCAGAGAAGAGAAAAAGTTTTGCAATGATCTCCTTATGATATATCATAGTAGCTAAAATATCTGCCCTTTGTGGAGAAAAATATAGGAATAATACAAAAAATATCTTTATTATTGTTTATATATCGGAAAAAATGAGTAACTTTGTGCGCAATATATAAGTCAAAAAATTAATACAGCTATGGCTTTCCTAGACGACAAAATTGCAACAACAGGCCTTACATTCGACGATGTACTACTCGTTCCGGCCTATTCAGAAATCCTCCCTCGTGAGGTTAGTATCGCTACGAAATTCTCTCGTAACATTATTCTTAATACCCCGATAGTATCAGCCGCTATGGACACTGTAACAGAGGCTGCCCTTGCTATTTCAATTGCACGTCAGGGTGGTATAGGAGTGATCCATAAGAATATGAGCATCGAGCTGCAAGCCGCCGAAGTGCGAAAGGTTAAGCGTGCAGAGAATGGTATGATCTACGATCCTGTAACCATTATGGCAAACCAAACTGTCGGCGAGGCGCAACAACTAATGAGAGAGAACCGTATTGGTGGTATCCCAGTAGTTGATGAAAATTGTACACTTATTGGTATTGTTACCAATCGTGATCTACGCTTTCAGATCGATACAAAGAAGTTAATCTCAGAGGTTATGACCTCGAAGGGTCTTGTAACTACTCAAAATCCAGATCTTTCGGAAGCAGCTCAAATTCTACTAAAGAATAAGATTGAGAAGTTACCTGTTGTTAATGGTGACGGTAAGTTAGTGGGACTTCTCACCTATAAAGACATAACAAAGGTTAAGGATAATCCAAGTGCAGCAAAAGATGCAAAGGGTCGCCTAAGGGTAGCCGCAGGAGTTGGTGTAACGGCTGACACTATGGAGCGTGTAGACGCTTTGGTAGAGGCAGGGGTTGACGCAGTGGTTATTGATACAGCACACGGCCATACATTAGGAGTTGTTGGTAAACTTCAAGCAGTGAAGAGTAAGTATCCACAGATTGATGTAGTGGTAGGAAATATTGCAACTGCTGAGGCTGCAAAGATGCTAATAGACGCAGGCGCAGATGGTGTTAAGGTAGGTATTGGTCCGGGTTCTATCTGTACTACTCGTGTAATTGCAGGTGTGGGTGTTCCTCAGTTAAATGCAATATATGATGTAGCTCAGGCGGCTAAAGGTACAGGTGTACCGGTAATTGCTGATGGCGGTATTCGCTACTCAGGCGATATAGTTAAGGCTTTAGCAGCAGGAGCAGATACGATTATGGCAGGAGGTCTATTTGCAGGTGTAGAGGAGTCGCCGGGTGAGACTATTATCTACAATGGCAGAAAATTTAAATCTTACAGAGGTATGGGATCATTAGAGGCTATGCAACAAGGCTCAAAGGATCGCTACTTCCAAGACGTAGAGGATGATATTAAGAAGTTAGTTCCAGAGGGTATTGCTGCACGAGTTCCATATAAGGGGTCATTAAGTGAGGTAATATACCAGATGGTAGGTGGTCTGAGAGCAGGTATGGGTTACTGTGGTTCAAAGGACTTGGAGACACTAAAGAATGCGAAATTCATCCGTATAACAGCGAGTGGAATGAGTGAATCACACCCACACGATGTGGCAATTACACGTGAGGCACCTAACTACTCACCAGAAAAATTATAGAACAATGACAGAGAATCTAAGTGAGGTAAATGCTGAGTTAGATATTGAAATCTCAGAAGAGATAGCACAGGGTATATATTCAAACCTTACTGTAATATCTCACTCGACAAGCGAATTTGTACTTGATTTTGTACGAATAATGCCGGGTCAACCTAAGGCACAGGTTAAGAGTCGTATAATTCTTACTCCAGAGAATGCCAAGAGATTACTAGCGGCACTTACGGACAATATCTCTCGCTTTGAGCAGATAGTTGGCAAGATTGAGACCCGAAGTCCTGAGATGCCACCAGTTATTACTGGATACTCTGGTCTTGAGAGCTAGAGGAGTATCACTTTTAGAATATAATTTATCATAGAAGATGATAGAGCCTACTCATACAGATGTGTCGCTACTACTGAGCCTTAATGGTGATGGTGGAGCGACACTCGATTTTTTAATGTATTGGATCTCAGCAAAATTGACTTGGGTTCCAATGTACTTGCTTATTTTATGGGGAGTATATCGAAGGTATGGGTTTAGGAAGTTGTTGTGGTTTGTTGTAGCCGTGGTATTGGTTATATTGCTTGCCGACCAAACGGCAACATTGGCAAAGACATATTTACCAAAGCTACGCCCCTCTCACTATGAGCCATTGGAGGGATTATTGCATACGGATGTATATGGATATAGAGGTGGGTGGTATGGAACGATTAGTTCGCACGCTGCCAATAGTATGGCATTGACAGTGTTGTGTGGTATGGTATTTCGTCGGATGTGGATATGGTGGAGTTTAGGGATATGGGTTGTGGTGGTTAGTTATTCGAGAATCTACCTCGGGGTACACTATCCCTATGATATTGCCTTAGGGCTGTGCGAGGGTGCTTTGTGGGGTTGGCTAGTTGCAAAAATTTACACTAAACGAATATTAAAATAGAGATGAAAATATTGAAGAAGTTAGTTCCACACATTGTTGCACTTGCAGTATTTGCAGTAATATCTACCGTACTATTCTATCCAGAGCTTCAGGGTAAGGCACTTCGTCAGGGTGATGCTGTGAGCCACGAAGGGGTAGTCAAAGACCTAGAAGACGAACTAAAGGCAACCTCAGAGCACCCTAATTGGTTGGGAAGTGTGTTTGGTGGTATGCCGTCCTATACAATTAGTATTGATAGTGGGGTTCAGCTCTTCTCGTTGGTCAATCTACACCACGCCGATAACTCTATATTGATGATTTTTTTAGCAATGTCGGGTTTCTACCTAATGCTACTACTGATGGGAGTAAATCCGTGGATGGCAATGGTCGGTTCGATAGGTTATGGACTATCTACGTACTTCCCGATAATAATATCGGCAGGTCATATAGTTAAGATGTGGGCATTGCAGTGGGTAGCACCACTAATCGGCTCTATATGGTATGCGTACCGTAAGAATTTCTACGTAGGTGGATCGCTAGCAGCACTCTTTACTGCACTGCTTGTAGGTAGCTCACACCACCAAATCACATATTACTTCCTCTTTGTCATTTTGGCTCTAGTTATCGGGCAATTCATTATGGCATATCGTGAGAGGCTAGTAAAGAGATTTTTTATTGCCTCAGCCGTGCTTCTATTTGGAGCAGGTGTAGGAGTTGGGAGTAATGCAGTGGTTCTATACTATACTGCCGATTATGCTGAGGTCTCGACTCGTGGAGCTAAGAGTGATATTAAAGGGACAGAGAACCCAAATAGTACCACAGGGCTTGACCGTGACTATATCACACAGTGGAGTTATGGTAAGGCGGAGACTTTTAATCTCTTCATACCGAACTTTATGGGTGGAGGTCGCAATTTTACCGAGGATGGTGAGCTGAATCAAGAGCTGTCAAAGTACCAAGCACCAAAGAATTATTATGAGAACTTTCCATCGTACCACGGTGAACAACCATTTACTGAAGGACCGGTCTATATTGGTGCCCTTATCATATTCTTAGCGATTTTTACACTATTTTTAATCCCTGCCGCATATAAATGGTGGATTCTGGCTCCAGTAATTCTATCGATTGTTCTTTCTTGGGGTCATAATTTTGGGCTGGTTACAAATCTATTTATAGATTATGTGCCGCTATACAATAAGTTTAGAGTACCCTCAATGATGTTAGTTGTAGTGGAGTGGGGGCTTCCACTGCTTGCCTCGCTGGGGCTATGCAAACTCTATAAGATGCGTGATGGTTTAGCTATTACCTACACCCCTAAAGTACCAGTAACAAAAGCACTGTATATCTCAACACTTATAGCGGGAGGGTTTGCACTGATCTCAGCGATTATTCTACCGTCGATGATGAGCTTTACGGCTGCTGCCGATAGTTCGTTAGGGCTACCAAATGAACTACTCGTGGCAATGGAGTCAGAGCGTGCCTCTATGCTTAGTTCAGATTCGTGGCGTTCGTTGCTCTTTGTGCTACTAGGAGCAGCTACTATTTGGCTATTTATCAACAAGAAGATAAGGAGCGTTATGGTCTTTGGACTTATTATGGCTACACTAGTTACCATTGATCTATTTGGAGTAGATAGAAGGTATGTCTATGCCGAGAAGTTCGTACCGAGGGTCGAGGCAAAGGCTGTTCAGGAGATAGAAGCAGATATGTACATTCAACAAGATAGATCAAACTATCGTGTTGCTGACTTTTCGGTGGGTAATCCATTCTCTTCGGCACGTGCATCTTACTTCCATCGTTCGGTTGGAGGATACCACGCAGCTAAGATGCAGAAGTATCAAGATCTAATCGATACTCATCTTATGAGTATGACACCTCAGGCTTATGATATGCTCAATACTAAGTATTTTATCAATAACGATGGGCAGGTTATACCAAATGCTACGGCTATTGGAGTTGGCGTTGTTGTAGACTCAGTAATGTGGGTTTCAAACCCGAGTGAGGCACTATTAGCGATTGGTAGCGAGAAGTTCAACCCAAGTAGAGTTGCAATTATTGAGGATGATCTAAAGGATGAGCTTAGAGGTGTAGATACAACTACTCCGCTTACTCCGAGTGAGAGCGTATCGCTGGATAGTTATAGCCTAGGTGAGATTATATATAGCGTTAATGTCGATAATCCTAGAGTAGTTGTATTTAGTGAGATCTACCACGAGGATTTCCTATGTTATATTGACGGAATTGAAGCTGAATCACTAGAAGTAGATTACCTATTACGTGGGGTGGTAGTGCCCGAAGGTCAACATACAGTTCGCTGGAAGTTTACCCCACCGCACTGGAACTTAACTCGTAGCATAGCAGCAGTATCGACTATTTCGATAGTGGTATGGTTGATTGCATCTTTAATCCTTTCAATAATCCTAAAGAGAAGAAGAGATGGGCAGGCAAGTTAAGATATATACGGGGCGTGTAGCCTCCACGGTACTACTGGGAATTTCACTTTTCTTGTGTTCAATCTCCGCCTACATTATTCTTGGTGCTAGTAGTAGTATTAGTGCAATGGTAGGGGCGGTAAATATATCGGTTGAGGTGCTCGATACAGCCAAAATCGAAACAGATGTTATCACCAATGCTCTAAATGAAATAGCGGGTATAAATTCTGTAAGGTATATTGAGAATACAACAGCTGAGAGGGAATTTTCGGAGTTTATAGGCTCTGATATTACTAAATATACGGGTCAGGGAGTGCTACCTAGTACATTTATTCTTGAGGTTGAGGCAAGCCACTCACTATTGGATTCGCTTCAGAGCATTAAGCTAGAGATTGCAGAGCAGAGTTGGGTAGGTGAAGTATTCTACCAGAGCGCAGTGGCAGAGCAGAGCATCGAGAATCTAACGGCTATCGAGCAATTTGCTAGCTATATGATGTGGATATTTGGACTCTGTACAGTACTATTAGGTTACCTCAGCACTCGAATGTCCATAGGTGCGCTATGTAATGCCTATGGAGTTGCTCGTTATAGAGAGATATTTCGTAGTGCCATTGGTTGGGCACTGGTTCAGGGGCTGCTCTCAGCGGTAATAGCCGTAGCACTACTTTACTTTACAGTTTCGTACTTTCAAATAACACTTGCACACCTTGAATTTACATCTACAACTCTACCTATTATAGCCTCTGGTATTGTTGTTTTGGCAATTTTAGCCGCAGTTATTTTTACGCTTATTTCAATTGTAACTCAAAAATTAAGATAATGAACTTTTCAAAGAAAAACTACATACTGCTCTTAATTGCAGTAGCACTATTAGTCCTTGGCTTCATACTACTCTCTGGTGGAGGAGCCGAAAATCCCGCAACGGAATTCTCGGAGGATATATACTCAGTACGTAGACTATGGGTAGCTCCAATCTTACTAGTGAGTGGCTTTGTACTAGTGGGAATTGCAGTCCTTAAACGATTTAAATAGTTGATTCTAGAGGTATAGATATGGATGTATTAGACGCAATAATATTGGGAGTAGTTCAGGGTTTAACTGAATTTCTACCTGTCAGCTCCTCAGGGCATTTAGTGCTGTGTGAGCACCTTTTGGGAGTCAACGGTGAAGGTGATACAACCTTTGCGGTAATGGTACACTTTGCAACAGTATTAGCCACTATCACAGTCTTTGGGCGTGAGATAGTAAGGCTGCTGAGTGGAGCTTTAAAGTTTAAGTATAATGATGAGACGCAGTACCTGCTAAAGATAGCACTGTCAATGGTGCCAATTCTAATCGTAGGGCTCTTCTTTAAGGATGATGTAGAGGCACTATTTTCAGCATCAGTAGGCTTTATTGGGGTAATGCTTTTGGTAACTGCTGCACTGCTTACAACCTCTCACTTTGTTTCAAAGTATCGTAAGGGTAAGTCACAGAAGATTAGCTATCGTAACGCATTTATCATAGGTGTAGCACAAGCATTTGCCGTAATTCCGGGTATATCACGCTCAGGTAGCACTATTGCAACGGGATTGATAGTTGGCGAACGTAAGGAAAACCTTGCAAAGTTCTCGTTTTTGATGGTGTTAGTACCAATTTTAGGGCAGGCAGTGCTAGAGATAATGGATGGTGCAATTAGCTTTGATTCGGCTGGTTTGCCTATGGTCGCAGGAGTTATTGCGGCGTATGTAAGTGGACTTGTGGCGTGCAAGGCTATGGTTGCCATTGTAAGTCGTGGTAAGCTATACTACTTTGCTATCTACTGCCTAGTGGTAGGATTAATTGCTATATTTAGCTAGAGGTAAATAACTATGATTTTAAATATTGATAAACCATACGGTTGGACATCAACCGATGTGGTTAGAAAGCTACGCAATGTAATGTTAAAGGCGGGCTACCCACGTAAAGTAAAGGTAGGGCACGCAGGAACACTCGATCCACTGGCCACTGGCGTATTGGTACTGTGTACAGAGAAGGATACAAAGAGGGTCAACGAACTTCAAGCACAGAGTAAGGAGTATGTCTTTACTCTTGAACTAGGAGCAACAACCGTTTCGTTTGACCTAGAGCACCCAATCTCAGAGAGGTTTCCAACTGAGCATATTACAGAGGAGATGATTCACAGTGAGGTAGCAAAATACATTGGTAAACAGAGCCAAGTGCCTCCGCTTTACTCAGCAAAGCGCATAGATGGTCAAAGAGCCTATGAGCTAGCCAGAAGCGGAGAGACAGATGTTGAGATTAAGGCAGCGGAGATAGAGGTTTATGCCATTGAGGTAGTAGCAATTAATATGCCTTTGGTGACCATAAGAGTAGAGTGTAGTAAGGGGACATACGTACGTAGCCTTGCCCGTGATATTGGGCTGGGTCTCCATAGCGGTGCATACCTCACTGAACTTAGGCGTACACGCAGTGGAGATTTTCTCGCCTCTGAGGCGTTAGACATAGATGGAGCTACCGAGATTCTATCTAAGTATGAGAAAATTGAACAGTAGTGAAACATTTATATGTATTTTTACGTATTTAAACAATTAGGATTTGATATAATATTTTTGTAAGAATGAAACTTTCTCAGTATAAGTATGAATTTCAGCCAGAGACGATGGCTAAGTATCCAACAGACGACCGTGACGGCTCTCGATTAATGGTCTATGACCGTAGGACTAAAAAGGTAGAACATAAACTGTTCTCTGATTTGGTCAACTACTTCAAAGATGGAGATACACTAATTCTTAATAACACTAAGGTGTTTCCAGCACGACTCTATGGTAATAAGGAGAAGACTGGAGCTGAGATTGAAGTATTTCTGCTCAGGGAACTCAATGCAGAGATGCGTCTGTGGGATGTGCTAGTTGAGCCTGCTCGAAAAATTCGTATTGGCAATAAACTATACTTTGGCGAGAATGATGATCTAGTTGCTGAGGTAATCGACAATACGACATCGAGAGGTCGCACACTGAGATTCCTCTATGATGGTGAATATGATGAGTTTCGTGATGCACTATATAAAATAGGCGAAATGCCGCTACCAACGTGGATTCGCCCTCATCCAGAAGAGATAGATAACGAACGATACCAAACCATTTATGCAAAAGAAGAGGGAGCAGTTGCTGCCCCAACGGCTGGGCTACACTTCTCTAAACATTTGCTTAAGAGGATGGAAATCAAGGGAATTGACGTGGCGGAAGTAACTCTCCACGTAGGACTTGGATCTTTTAGATCTGTGGATGTTGAAGACCTTACTAAACATAAGATGGAGTCTGAAAGGGTTTTAATTAAGCAAGAGGCGTGCGATATTGTCAATAAAGCAAAGAGTAATAACAAGAGAATTTGTGCGGTTGGGACAACGGTTATTCGTGCCACTGAGACGTCTATATCGAGCGAAAACCTGCTGAAACCCTATGATGGATGGACAAATAAGTTTATATTCCCTCCCTATGACTTTGCAGTGGCGAACTGCCTAGTTACTAACTTCCACCTACCATACTCAACCCAACTGATGATGGTGTCAGCATTTATCGGTTATAGAGAGACTATGGAGTTGTATAAAATTGCTAAGGAAGAGGGTTATCGCTTTGGTACTTATGGCGATGCTATGTTGATATTATAGAGTTCAGAGACCGTTGCAAGGCGGCGATATTTTAAAGATAAC
>CAYJLU010000022.1:0-18087 GCA_964371395.1 uncultured Rikenellaceae bacterium
TGGCTCTAAGGGCTATGAAAGGAGCATATCTTAAGTATGTGACTGAAGAGTCATTTGAGTTATCTTTAAAATATCGCCGCCTTGCAACGATCTCATATTTTCACTGTGATCTCTAGTAATATTGATGCACCGCCCCTACACTAAATCATAGATTAATCCACCTCATCATTCCTATCAAAGACCTTTGTAATATACACCGTAAAGATAGGAAATAGCATCATACCACCAGCTGCCAATACCACCGATATAACTCGTCCCACAGTTGTCTGAGCTATTATATCACTACCCACCGTGGTCATATCCATCAGTGCCCACCATATTGCATCGCCAAAGCTCTTAACTCCGCTGTTTATGCCATACTCAGCCGTAAAGAATAGTAGTGAGCAAAAATATGTCGTAGCAACTACAAGTACAATATAGGTGTAGAATAGATTTGTTATTCTCGACTTAGTGATATATCTAAATACGATTACGAAGCCATAAATTGCCCTTAGAAACGGAATATAACGTATGATTAGTTCCGTGCTTTTATCTATATCCCACTCAAACCAGATGCTAAACGAGAGTAGTGGTAGTGATACAAGAAAGAATATAGAGTTAGTCATTAAATAGACCCACCAACGATTAGCACTAGTCATTCTGACGAAGAAATCTACGATAAAGACCATCGAGACCACAAAGTGGAAATCGACGATCTCTGCCTGTGAGGATATAGCCTCAGGAGTGAGAACATCAATACTCATTACCACTATAATTGCAATACTTGTTAGTATTACAAATACGTTGAGTGTTCTAATTAATTTCATTATCATATCTTCTTTTTTGACAATAATTGTGCCAATAGGGTGGCATAATTATTGTGGATATACTCCAAAAATATCTTTAAACCTTTTAATCCAAATTCAAGATGTCTAATAACACAAACCACTGCTACGATCCCACTACAATGGATGGTAGTGACCAACTACATCAGCATATTAAAGAGAAGATGCAACTACTAGTTCAAAGCGAGCTTCGTGATGCTCATAACTCTTTATCGGATGCCACACCACTATTTGCCTCGGCGGCAACGGCAAAGCCGATGCCCACCGATAGGCTAAATGACGACCCTATCCGTCCAGAGGTTGCCTACCAAATGGTTAAGGAGGAAACATACGCTCAGTGTCGTGCCGAGTTAAATCTTGCTACATTCGTAACGACCTATATGGATCCATACGCTACTCGACTGATGAATCAGAGTATTAATATCAACTATATAGATGAGACTGAGTATCCCCGCATAGCACTTATGTCGGCTAGGTGTATAAACATACTTGCGAATCTTTGGAATTCTTCTGAGGATGCAGAGTGGAAGTGTGGAGCACTAGCTGGTGGTTCTTCCGAGGCTTGTATGCTAGGTGGCGTGGCAGCGTGGTTGCGCTGGAGAGAGAGGCGCAAGGCAGAGGGTAAATCTCTTGATCGACCTAATATTGTAATTTCTTCGGGGTTACAGGTCGTCTGGGAGAAGTTTGCACAGCTATGGCAAATTGAACTTCGAGAGGTTCCACTAAGCGATCAACACATTACCTTAGATCCTAAGGCAGCTGTTGAGCTTTGTGATGAAAACACTATCTGTGTAGTTGCTATTGCTGGTGTAACTTGGACTGGGTTGAATGACGATGTCGAGGCACTCAATAGTGCTTTGATGGACCATAATAAAGCAACGGGCAATAATATTATGATTCACGTTGATGCAGCCTCAGGCGGCTTTATCCTTCCATTTCTACGTCCTGAGCTTAAGTGGGATTTCCGCTTAGAGTGTGTTGCCTCGATTAGCACTTCAGGGCATAAGTTTGGGTTAGTCTATCCGGGCATAGGGTGGGTAGTATTTAGGGATCGTGCGTTAATGCCGGGTGATATGGCATTCTCGGTTAACTATTTAGGTGCAAATATCACACAGGTAGGTTTGAATTTCTCACGCCCTGCGGCTCAGGTACTAGGGCAGTACTATCAATTTGTTCGCCTTGGTTTCAATGGTTATAAGGCTGTACAGCAAGCCTCGATGGATGTATCCGAGTACCTTCACTCTGAGATCGACAAATTCAAGGAGTTTAAGAACTACTCGCACGAGGTGGTTAACCCACTCTTTATATTTTCGATGGACAGTGCCTTTCAGAGGGATGCAAAGTGGACTCTTTACGACCTACAAGACCGACTGCAACAGAAGGGTTGGATGGTACCAGCCTATACCCTGCCTAACAATTTAAGTGATAGGGTAGTGATGCGTATTGTCACTCGTCAAGGCTTTACAAGAGATATGGCGGATATGCTCCTAGGCGACATACGTGCTGCACTCATCGAGCTAAATGCGCTTGAGTATCCTACCACTAGTTCTATAAAGATTACTGGAGGCAAGAGCGTTGTAGGACGAGTTGCGTCACATACACGTTAAAAATAATTGGTGCTCTGCTAATTATCTCTGAGATTACATACCGAGACCATTGCAAAACTGAACTTTTATACCCACTCATACACAAAAGAGGATGTTTCGATTGAATTCGAGACATCCTCTTTTATTATTATACTTTACTATTTATTCAACTTTTTTAGATACCTCTATTTGGAAGTCACTAATAACATTCATATAGTTCATAAACGCATCATAGGGTGAGTCGTATGGGTTGAAGTAACTATGAACATCACCATCCGAGAACCACTTTGTACACATATAGTAGAAGTGGTCAGAAGCTTGTAATGCACCAAATACATAGCTTAGGTTCTTGTCATTCGCCTTTTCAATTTTATCTCGTAGAGCATACAATTTATCAAAAGCTTCATCTTGCAGTTCGTTGCCGAGCCAAGCTGAAAGGTCACGCTCTTCGTCAGCCCACGACATTGCGTGAGGGACGTGCAGTACCGCAACACTTTGAAACTCCTCTGCAATATCTTGTGGAGTGCTAAAGTTAGTACCACCTTCGACCGCTAACTCCACAAACTCCCTAAAGAACGTAAATATGCCAGTTTCAGCCTTATTGTGCTCACCAAAGGTCTCATAATCCATAAACAAGTTAACTACATCTCCTTGCTCTTGACCAATCCAATCCATATATTTCTTTGCCGTAAGGGGTTGATCCTCAGATTCGCTACTTGAGAATCTAAATGCAATATCGTCCGATAGCTTATAGTTTCTAAGTAGAACCTTTTGGTGTTGGCGGCGAGCGTTCGAGTAAGGGTAGTTAGGTGACTTCCATCCAAGCACTTGCTTTGCACCCTCGGCAAGTATTGTTTCAAATCCGAGGTTATCGACCATCTCGCCTATCTCATCACTGTATATAAGTTCTGTATTACGGAATGTTTTAGGTCTAATCCCAAAGAGTTTTTCAATCTCATCACGATGTTTGTTTACTTGATAGTCAAACTCAACTCTATCCCTGAGTGAAGAGAGTGAGTGGTTCCACGTCTCTGCAATAAATTCAACGCATCCAGTTAGTGCTAATGCCTTAAATGAGTCAAGTACCTGTGGAGCATATTCTCTGAATTGCTCAATAGCACTACCCGTAATTGAGAATGCTACCTTAAATTTTCCGTCATATTTCTCAATTAGTTTAAGTAGTAGGTCATTCATCGGTAGGTAACACTCCGCTGCGACTCTCTGCATTACCATACGGTTCAGAAAATCATCGAAGTAGAAGTGGTCCTTACCCATATTAAAGAAGCGGTATTTCTTAAGGCGATATGGTTGGTGAACTTGAAAGTAAAGACAAATGTTTTTCATTATTATTTCTTGTGATATTTTCAATATATTCTAATTATTTGCTAGTTTTGCGTATATATCTTTGAGTTGGCAAGCTGCATTGTCCCAGGTAATTTTGTTCACCTCTTTTAGTCCCTCCTCTTTAAATATTTGTGTAGCAGATGGATATTTGAGTAATCCATATATTGCATCTGCCATTGCGTCAACGTCCCAGTAATCTACCTTCACTGCATAGTCCAGCACTTCGGCAACACCCGACTGCTTCGAGATGATACAAGGAACATTACTTCTCATTGCCTCAAGTGGAGATATTCCGAATGGTTCGCTAACACTCGGCATTATATATATGTCAGATAGCGAGAACATTGTCTGTACCTCTTCGCCCTTTAGGAATCCAGTGAAGTGGAATCTATCTGCAATGCCAAGTTTTGCAACACGGCGCACTACGTGGTTGAGCATATCGCCCGAACCAGCCATAACAAAACGTACATCAGGTACCTTTGCAAGCACCTTTGCTGCAGCCTCGACAAAGTAGTCAGGACCCTTTTGGTAGGTGATTCTACCTAGGAACGTTACAATTTTATCCTTTACTCCTCTCTCTACTGGCTCGTCTTCTTCATCTTTTGTCTTAAATAGCACGCCATTGTGTACGGTAGTAACCCTATCTTCGGCAACTCCATACTTCTCTATACAGGTCTTACGAGTCATATTCGATACAGCACATACCATATCGGCTGCGTGCATACCCGTTCTCTCGATATTGTAGACAATGGTATTAACATTTTCTCCCGTACGGTCAAACTCAGTGGCGTGTATATGGCATACAAGCGGTTTGCCACTTACTCTCTTTGCGGCGATACCAGCGTAGTACGTAAGCCAATCGTGAGCGTGTATAACATCAAATTGACCTTCGAGCTGTTTGGCTATTTCAGCGGCAACAACTGCGTAACGTGCTACCTCCTCCATTAGCGTAGCACCATACTTTCCGCTAAATGTATAGCGTTGTTTCCAAGGGTCATTAACCTGACGTGTATGCGTTTCCTTTGAACTCTGCTCATATAGTTCCTCATACTCCTCTGGGGCAATGTACGGTACTAGGTTTGAGTTGATATGTATAAAACTTAGATGTTTGTAGAAATCCTCATCTTCGGTTAAACCACCATAGGTAGCCTCTACATCCGAGGCATTCTCAATACGTAAAAAGCTTTGATCCTCGTCTCCATATGCTCTAGGGACAACAAATGTAACATCGATTCCTGCCGAAGTTAATGACTTTGTAAGTCCATAGCAGGCAGTACCTAGACCTCCAGCTATGTGTGGCGGGAACTCCCACCCGAACATTAATACTCTCATAACATTGTTAGTTTTATAGGGTTAGTTATTTGGTTTTGTTCCTTTCGGTCAATCTCTCTAAAAAATCTATCTATTCTCCTCAATGAGTCTATCTATCTGTAAAATTGCTCCAACTGAAGGCGCAAATGATATTGCTCCAGCAGGTTGATGCGATGGGTCGCCATCATAAAGCTCTGCTATTGAGCCTATACCATAGATAGTTAAATCCTCAGTGTAGTTCGATAGTATATCTTCTGCCTCTACGATAAAGCTCTTTCCTATCGTTGCAAATGATGCTCGAACGTAGTGTTCAAGTAACCACGGAATCACTGTTCCTTGATACTCTGCCTCGGCACGCTTTTCAGGTGAACCTTCATATCGTCCTTTGTAATTAGAGCTTTCGGGTGATAGTGTTCTAATTCCACGAGGGGTAAGCAAGTGGCTCTTGACTGTGTGTAGTACTGATCCCTTGTAAATATCATCAAGTGGACTATACTTCAATGAAAGTGCTAGTAGCTGATTTGGTCTTATATCGAAGTTTTGGTATCCATCCTTTACGTAGTCTGCAAGGTATCTGCGCTGGTCACACCAGAATGTCTGCTGGAACGATGCTTTTATGCGCTCAGGCATTAACTCCCACTCACGTACAAACTCCTTATCACCAGCCTTTACAGCCAACTCCAGCGCATAACACACAGCATTATACCAAAGTGCATTAACCTCTACTGCATAACCAGCACGTTGAGTGACAGGATGGCCATTGATCTGTGCTTTCATCCAAGTCAACGGTTGCATTAATTTAGAGGCATATATAAGTGAATTGCTCTCCATTCTAATACACCTAGATGGAGTTTTGCCGTCACGATAGGTCTCTAAGATCTCTTTGATAGTCTCAGAGTATTCGCTCCATATAGTTTCACTACCGACTGCTTTTTCATACTCACAGAGTGTATGGAAGAACAAAAGTTGAGTATCGGCTCCAATATGCGAGCCAAATATACCGTTGTTGAGTCTAGATTTATGGTACTGGAGAATCTCGCCACACCTATCGGTTAGCCCTTGAGTTAGGGTACAACCAGCAAGTGCTATAAAGGTTTCTCTTGAGCGTGGGTTATACCACGGGTATCCTGCCTGAAGTCTAGTGCTACCTTGATATAGGATTAGGAATTGGCGAGCAGAGTGGCGTAGAGCCGATAGGAAGTCTATCTTCTGACTCCTGCGCTCAATCTCCTCTTCAAATAACTTTTCAAGCTCTTCGATATTTGCCTCAGATGTCGAAGCCGAGAAGACCACACTTTGACCAGCCTTTAGTTCAATTTCAAAGTACCCCGGTGTAAGCAAATCCTCGTGGGCAGGTTCGCCTCTTAACGCCTCCCAAGCATACTCAAATCCGTAGTACCAATCAGGTGCAGCGACGTGCTTTGCAGGTTTTGAGGTTTGCATATATAGCGAGGGTAGGCTATCATAGAGTTTATTGCGCACCCCACCATTTATTTTATAGCTCTTAGGGTCGGCAGTCATATTCGCACGACTCAGTTCATAACGATTCCTAAATGCTAAAAATGGTCTTAGTCTAAGAAATGTCTGTGATGTAGCGTTAAGCAGTGTGTATCTCACAAGAAGTTGTTCGGCTGAGTGCACCCATAGGAGTTCTTTTTGGAGTACAACTCCTCCTACACGGTACGTAAATGTAGGGGTTGGTGTGTATGCGAAGTCAGTGAGGTACTTATGTCCCTTGGGTTCATAGCTACCTCTAAAGCGGTGGATTGCAAGATTAAAGTTTTGATCGTGCTGTATGATAGTTTCATCAAGTGAACTAAGTAGCACAAATTCATTATCACCGTGTTCACGAACAGGACATACCATAAGTCCGTGGTACTTTCTAGTGTTGCAGCACACAATAGTGGTGCTCATATATCCGCCTGCACGGTTAGTTGCAAGCATCTCTCTTTGTAGGGAATACTCAAGGTTGCTGAGTTGTTGTTTATCGAAGCTAAGTGCCATAGCAAAATAGGGTTAAAATAGGGTAAATACTTTCTCTAATCTTCGCTTTTATCGTTCATTACTCCGTAAATTTACCACAATTAAATATAAATTCAAATTTTTATAATCATTTAATTTCAATCTGCAAGGTAATAGTATAATAATTTAATTGATATAAGTTTGTTAAGTATCAAAATTACAGCCTAATATCTTGATGTTGGTGTATGAAATATATAATATCACAATAATATTAATTTTAAATATATTCTGTGAAATTTTAATTAAAATCCGATATTTTATATTCAAAAAAATATTATATAACTATCCTCAAACGCAACTTTTTGAATAGAGGTTATAGAATTGCTTTTTTTCTCGAAAAAAAATATTAAATTGCAACCCTTAAACCCTACTGTTGAAAGATCAAGAACGATGAAAATTACACTTATAGGAGCTGGAAATATGGGTGGTGCCATAGCACGTGGGCTTATAGCCAGCTCTAATACTTTGCCCGTGGACATAGAGATTATAGATAGCTCTAGCCTAATATTAGATAACTTTAGAGAGCTAGGAGTCAACCCTGCTAGTGATACTAAAGATGCTGAGGTGGTGATTATTGCCCTAAAGCCGTGGCTTGCTCAAGAGGCAAAAAAATATCTTGAGGACTTTCACGGTACTATTATTTCGGTGATGGCAGGTATTTCGTTAAGTGAACTAGGAGCACTATATGGTTCTGATAGGATAGTGAGGGTGATGCCTAATATTGCGGTTGAGAGGTGTTGTGGGGTTAGTTTTATTGCCTCTAATAGTCAAATTGATAGGGATATTGCCCATAACATATTCAGCACACTTGGGCTTTCAAAGGTTACCTCTGAGGATAGTTTTGATGCATATATGGCATTAGGTTCGTGCGGATTGGCATACGCACTTCGTTATGTAAGGGCAGCAACTTTAGGAGCGGTAGAACTAGGGATTAAACCCCGTGAGGCTGAAGAGGTGCTTGGTGCGGTGCTTCGAGGAACAGCCTCACTGCTTGAGGGTGGCAAACACCCTGAGGCACTAGTAGATGAGGTAACAACACCGGGAGGTATAACAATTCGAGGATTAAATGCTATGGAGGATGCAGGTTTTACCAGTGCTGTAATTGCTGGGCTTAGAGCATCAAAGTAGTAGATTTTTAGAGTATTATAATTATGAGTACATCACTTTTTGATAGAGTAATATTTGGACCTATACGTAGCCGCAGGCTAGGTATATCGCTGGGTGTAAATCTTCTGCACCCGACGGCGAAGTTATGTAATTTTGATTGCATATACTGTGAGTGTGGTTGGAATAGTGATAATCCTCACGGACGGTTCAATCCACGCTCCGAGGTTCTAGAGGCACTGGAGTTAAAGTTACAGGAGATGGCAGCGGAGGGAGAGTTACCAAACTTTATCACCTTCGCAGGTAATGGTGAACCTACAATGCACCCCGAATTTGAGGCAGTGATTGATGGTACGATAGCTTTGCGTGACAGTTTTGCACCCGATGCGAAAATCGGTGTGTTAACTAATGCTACGATGATAGATAGAGAATCTGTGCGCAGCGCACTTAAACGTGTGGATAAGGCAATGCTTAAGTTTGACAGTGCAGTTGATTCAACAGTAAGGCTTGTTAATCAGCCTAATGGTCGCCGTACTGTTGGTCAAACAGTTGAACTTATGAAGTTATTTGACGGTGAATTTGTGATGCAGACTATGTTTTTGCGTGGGAGATATGGTGGTTGCGCATTTGATAATACAACAGAGGGGGAGTTGGATGCTTGGTTAGCTGTGGTTGATGAGTTACGTCCACAAGAGGTTATGCTCTATTCAATAGATAGAGACACACCGCACTTTGATCTTCAACGAGTAAGCCGTGAGGAGTTATTAGATATTGCATCAAGAGTTGAGGCACTGGGTATCACCACAAGTGTGAGCTAGCGCAGTGGGCGATGGGCAGCGGCACGTTGCTCCTTAATGGCTGAGGATACCATCTCTATGAGTTTATCCTCAAGCATTGTATCAGAGAATCTATGCCAGATATAGTCTTTGGTCTGGGTAGTTGGGTGGCACATATCCTCTGCCGTGAATCTATAATCACGGAGTTCGTCAATAAGTATCTCATAGGATGGAAAGTAGAACCTATCTTGAGAGTTTTCACCGCAAAACTTATCGATTGCAACCCTTAAGGTAGCCTTACTCAGAGAATTTTCACTAAGTCCATCTCTAAGGTGACGAATAGGGCTAAGGCTAACAATTATCTTTGCCTTTGGGTAGCAATTTGCAACCCTTTGGAGCGCATCTACACACTCTTGCACACTTATCTTTCGTCTCGAAAATTCTCGTTCAGGTATTTTATGACAGTTCGATACCACCTCTCCCTCCATAAAGTAGACAAATGCAGTACCGAGTGTAATTACTATATAGTCAATCTCCTCCACTGCATCCCGATTAATTTTAGTGAGTACCTCTTGGGGTGTTGATGCAGAAAACTTACCGTGGTGGAGCATCGAATGCCATAGTTTGTTATGTTCACGTAATTCACTTTGCGAGAATTTGCGACCATATCGAAAATTCTCACAGGCAATCGCCACCGACAGTGGATTGTAGACAACCCCCGACGGATTGCAATAAACTCTTGCCTCTAGCCCATCTATTAGTTCGAGTTTTGAACCAATATTCTCCGCAAAACAAGATCCTATAATCAATATATTACCTCCAGCCACAACTCTAAATGGAGCTTTTGGAATTTTTACTTCGGTCTGTAATTTTAGTGACATCTATTCTTTAGATAATGAGTAATATTTAGCAATCTTCCATCTTTTCGAGGTACATTTCGCACCTCTTACAGTCGAATCTTAAGGCAACCTTCACGTGGTTATTAAGAAGATATAGTGGTTGTGGTAGCTTTGATTCACTAAGACAAAGCCCCTTCTCTCGTAGAATACAGTATCGTGTGCGCATTAAGCTGCTCTGAGTACTATTATTTAATCCTAATGAACTAGCCCTGTTATAGTCTCTGTGCTCAGGGATTGAAAGTACTTCTAGGAGTTTATCGAGTAACTCTCTTCTTAGTCCATTAACTATGGACGATGGCATAAATGGAATCTTTTGACACTCAATATCAACGCTCTGTACATTAAATATTGTACCGCCACTCTTAGTGAGAGCTTTGGTTAGGTTGTCAACAGCACGCTCTATGTTATTGGCAGTTTGGTAGTGTTCAATAGGTGTTGATATTGCGGTAGATCTTCCTAATGGATCTCGTGCCGTGATTATATAGTTATTGTCTTGTTGAGTAACGTTGATAGTAATATCTATAACCCTCATAGCAATAGGCTTGAATTCCATTGATCTATTCCTGTATAGCTTCATATTAACCTCTAGACCCTCGGTCGATAGTAGAAATAGTCTACTGCCCTGCGAGCGGTTAACCCTAACACCCTGAACACGTAACTCACTATCCCGATAGCTGAGTCCATCACCGTTTGCAATCTCTATATTTGTTGATTTATGAATCTCTATGTAGTTACTCTCCACTCTTGTAATCTCACCGATATATTCACCCGCTACCTCACTACTTTGAGCTAGGCGTTGAACCCCTCTTTCGCCCTTAGAGGTGCCGTCAAAGAACCACTCGGTAAATCCACGATTGAACGATAGCCTTACGTCAGGTTTAAATTCAAGTGTGGTACGCCCCCACGAAGTACGCTCTACGCCCAGTTTTTGGAGTAGTGTGTGGTAGTGCGCCACAATATTAGTGACATAGTTGCTGTCCTTTAACCTTCCCTCGATTTTAAGGGAGTGCACCCCAGCGTCAATAAGTTCACCAATGCGATTAGTTAGGTTCAAGTCACGAGGCGAAAGCAACGCTTCGTCTCGAATTACAATATTTCCCCTACCATCTATAAGATTATAGCGACTACGGCACGGTTGGGCACACTCACCCCTATTACCACTTCTTCCAGCGAGGTGCTCAGAGAGGTAGCATATACCACTATAACCCACACAGATTGCTCCGTGAATAAAGACTTCGAGTTCAACATCAGTACCTTGAGCTATTTGTTGAATTTCGCTAATACTTAGCCCACGTTCGAGTACTATGCGGCTAACTCCCGCTTGTTGAAATTCAAGTGCTCTTTGAACAGTAAGTTGAGTAGTTTGGGTTGAGGCGTGAAGCTCAATGGGTAGATTAAAGTCTAATATCCTAACATCCTGAAATATAATTGCATCAACGCCTGCCTCGATAGCATCGAGCGCAGTTTGTCTTGCATCTAGAAGTTCATCATCGGTGAGCAGCAGAGTGTTAAGTGCTAAGTAGACCCTTACTCCAAAGGGGCGTGCAGCACTGCAAACTCTTCTTATATCCTCTATACTATTGCCTGCTGCGGAGCGTGCCGAGAAGCGTGATGCACCAATGTAAATAGCATCAGCTCCAGCGGCTATTGCTGAAAGTGCAACATTATAGTCGGCAGCAGGAGCAAGTAGCTCGATTTTTGATACAGATTTCATAGCGCAAAATTAAAGAAAAATCCCTATTTTTGCTCTCTGAAAGTAAAACAATTAGAAAATACTACTAAATTGACAACCTTAAAAAGAATATATATAGCCTGCATAACTCTTCTTATTGTTGGGTGTAGTGCTACAAGGTACGTATCTCAGAACGAGTCGCTATTAGTGGGTAATAGAGTTAATGTCAATAAGCCTAAGGGAGCTGAGGTCGACCAGAGTGAACTTGAGAGTTATATCCAGCAAAGTCCCAATAGAAAGTTTTTAGGACTAGCCGTAGGCTTGGGTTTCTACAATATGACCGATACTGCAAAGCATACGGGATGGCATAGGTTCTGGAGTACGAAACTTGGCGAGGCTCCAGTTATACTAGATAGTGCAAAGGTGCGTGAATCATCCAATATGATGGGTATATACCTAGAAAGTATGGGCTATCTAAACGCAGACCTTAAAGATACAATCCAGATCAATAAACAACGAAAGTCAACTGTAACCTATACAATAGATACTAGAGAACCGTTTAGGATCGGTGATATTGAGTATAGAATTAATGATGATTTTTTACGTCCAATCATAGAGAGAGATACTGTTAATTCTCTGATAAAGAGTGGTAATAATTTCGAGAGAAAGATTCTGGAGGCAGAGCGTCAGAGGATTGCCGATAGGTTGAAAAATATGGGTTTTTGGGGGTTCAACCAAAACTATATCTCCTATGTAGCAGATTCCTCAAAGGGTAATAGTACTGTTGATTTAAGGGTTATCATTGCACGTCAGAATGTGGGACAGGATGCAGAAGGACGTACAATTTATGCTAATCATCCAATATATCGTATTGGTGATATTACGATGAATGCTGATTATGATCCCTCACTCAATGATTTCGCTCAACAGAGCGCATACGATACTATGATCTCAAGCGGAGTTAAGATATTGTATAGAAAAAAACTACCTATCAGGGAGCGTATAATTATGGAGCAGTTAGGTATGTCACCCGGCGAACTATATAGCCAAGATGGGATTGAACAGACCTATGCAAATATCCGTTCGTTGGGCTATAATTCCTCTATTATATTTACCCCTTTGCCAGTTGATAGCTCAAAGTTAATCTATGTAACCACCTTTGACGGAGACGCACAGACCACTCAACGTGAGTTGAGTTGTCTATTGCAGTGTACCCCTGCGGTAAAGCAGAGCTTCTCGGTCGATTTCGAGGCATCCACCACTGAGAGTTACCTATCTTTAGGACTCCGATTGGGTTATCAGAATAGAAACTTATTTGGCGGTGCAGAGATATTCGATGCCTCTGTACGAGGAGCAAATGAATTTTTGTGGTCACGAGATGGCAATAACTCATTCGAGTATGGTATATCATCTTCACTCTCAATTCCTCGCTTTTGGCTACCTATATCACCCGAGAAGATGCGTGAATTTAAGTACTCTTCCACTAATATGTCTATGGCAGTGAGTACCCAGCGTCGCCCAAGTTACGAACGTTCGATTGTTAGCGTTACTTATGGTTATGGCTGGACGCTAGGGAATGGAGCACGTTTTAACATAAATCCTGTTGATGTCAATGTGGTATCTGTGCCGTGGATCGATGAAGAATTCCTAGAGAGCATAGAGAATCCATACCTTAGGGCTAGTTACCAATCCCAACTTATCGCTGGACTCTCGGCATCATACTACTTCAATACTAATGCCGACACAAAGGCAGATGGCTTTACCTTTAAACTTAACGGAGATATTAATGGAAATCTATTCTCTGGATTAAGTTCGCTATTTAATGCTCAGAAGCATATTGGTACAACAGGCGAGAGTTACTACACGCTCTTTGGTTTGCAGTATCAGCAGTATGTTCGTATGTTGGCAGAGGTTAGCAATCGTGTGAATTTTGGTAAGCGTTCACAGATTGCTTGGCGGTTGCTAGCGGGTGCTGGTTATGCTTATGGTAATTCGCAGGTTGTACCAGTTGAGAGACAGTACTTTGCCGGGGGAAGTAATTCGATGCGTGGATGGCAAGTTCGTACTCTTGGTCCCGGTAGTGTTGATACGAAAGGTGTGTCGATGGAGTACCCAGACCAGAGGGGTGATATAAGATTTGAGGCAAACTTGGAGTATAGAGTTAATGTTGTAGGGGGGATTAACTTTGCACTGTTCTTTGACTGTGGAAATGTGTGGATGAATGGACGAGGCGAAGAGCGTGAAGAGGCTAGTTTCCACTTCCATAACTTCTATAAGGAATTAGCATTTAATACGGGTGTAGGGTTAAGGTATGATCTAAATTTCTTTATCCTTAGATTAGATTGGGGTGTTAAACTCCATAATCCGAACTACCCTTCGGGGCAGCGTTGGTTTAAGCAGTTAGCACTAGATCAAACTGCTCTACACTTTGCCATCGGGTTACCATTCTAGTGAAAAGTTCAATATAAAATATATACTTATGTACAGTTACGATAGACTATTAAATTATTGCCAAGGTGTATTTGGCGCAATGGGGTGTTCAAAACAGGACGCAGACATTATAAGTGAGGTGCTACTAGCAGCCGAACTACACGGATTAAGCTCACACGGAATGTTGAGGGTAAAGGACATTTACGGGCTATGGAAAGCAGGGCGAGTGAATGTTAACCCACAACCACGCATAGTGCACCAAAGCCCATCTACTGCAACAATCGATGGTGATGGTGCTATTGGTATTGTTGCTGCTAAGTTCGCAATGGAGGTGGCTATCGAGAAGGCTAAGGTCGCTGGGACTGGTTGGGTAGCAGTTAAGAACTCAAACCACTTCGGTATTGCAGGTTATTATGCCGAGATGGCTCTTAAGCACGATATGACAGGTGTGGCAATGACCAATGCTAATCCACTTGTTGCACCAACATTTTCAGTAAGTCGAATGTTGGGAACAAACCCACTAGCAGTAGCAATTCCAACGGATAAGCAGCCACCATTTGTGGCAGATTTTGCCACAACACCTATTGCACGAGGCAAACTTGCAATTATGGGCAAGAAGGGCGAGAGTGCTCCACTTGGATATGTGCAGGATGCCGAGGGTGTGCCATCAACCGATCCCGATATTATTACAAGAGGCGGAGCGATAGTACCTCTAGGTGGGGACTATGAGCACGGAAGCCATAAAGGTTATTGTATGGGTGCGCTCATTGATATATTTTCGGCTGTATTCTCAGGAGCTAACTTCGGACCATTCGTACCTCCTCAAGTACCATACCTGCCGCTACTGGATCAGAGTGTAGGCGAGGGGCTTGGGCACTTCTTTGGTGCTATGCGTATAGATGGATTCCGCCCAGCAGAGGAGTTTAAGGCTTCTATGGATCAGTGGATTGAAACATTTAGAGACGCTAAACCTGCTAAGGGGCAAGATAGAGTCTATATCCCCGGAGATATTGAGCGAGAGAAGAAAGTACAGATACTGGAGAGTGGCATTAATCTAATCGATGCAGTTGTAGCTGACCTTAAGGAGATTGGAGCAGAATTAAACGTAGAGTTATAGAAGGGAGAGTTATAGCAGGGAGTATAGTCAAGCTGATGCCTTATTTTATCGAGGCAGATACCCCTCTGATTCTAGAGAACCTTTTTTTTGCTTTGAGTTGTATCCCTCGAGTTTAATAGGGTGCGTAGACTGCTACTAAAAATCGTAGTGGTATTACAGGATAAAGGCGTGGGGTAGTAGTTCGCTTACCATAGCGCACGCACTACCCCTAATTCCGTACACTTCAATATCTTCGCCACTTCTACGCACACACTCTTGAAGATACTCCCTGCAAGCACCACAAGGCGATATACCCTCTGGGCTTTGGGGTGAGTATACAGCTATGCGTTTGACCCTTGCTGTTGGGAATTGACTCAAAGCGGAGCTAAGTGCTACACGTTCGGCACAGATTGATAAGGAGTATGAGGCACACTCCTGATTTGTACCAGTGATTATTTCGCCGTTTGACAGCTCGACAGCTGCCCCAACGTGAAACTTAGAGTATGGAGCATAGGCATTTTTGGATGCTGAAATTGCTCTTTGGAGTAGTTTGTCCATAGTTGAGAAATGTAGTGTAATAGATGACCAAAAATAATAAAAAATGTTGACAAATTACCATAGTCACACTCAATTTTGCGATGGAAAGGCAACGATGGAGGAGTTTGTTGCCGCAGCAATAGAGGCAGGTTTTACAGACTGGGGCTTTTCGCCGCACTCACCGCTGCCAATGTTAGCGAATGCTCCGTGGGCACTTTCATCCAGTGATGTGGACACCTATATTAATAGTGTTAATAGGCTCAAGGAGCAGTACGGTGATAAGATTCGATTATTGGCGGGAATGGAGATAGATTATATAGACTCTAGTTATAATCCATCGACAGAGTACTTTCAATCTCTACCGCTTGACTATCGTATTGGTTCGGTACATCTGTTGAAGTCACCCAGAGATGGTAGTCTACTTGATATTGATTGTGACATTGATAGCTTTAGTCGAACAGTTAAGAGGCATTTCGCAGGCTCTTTACAGAAGATAGTTGAGGCGTATTATACCGCACAACTTGAGCTGGTTGAGTGTGGCGGTTTTGATTTCATAGCCCATAGCGACAAGATTTCTTCTAATGTACGAGCCTTAAGCTCTAGAATTATGGAGAAGGAGTGGTATGTGGCACTTGTGGAGAATTTCTTTGATAGGTGTGTCGAACGAGACGTAGTGGTGGAGATCAATACAAAGTTATTTGAACGCCGAGGGGTGTTCTATCCAGATAGGAAGTACTTTGAGCTTATGGTAGAACGAGGTGTTGTAGTTATCATAAACTCAGATGCACATCGCATAGAATATATGACTAGTGGATTGCGTGAGGCAAGAGATTTGTATGGTGGTGAGGTGATAACTTTGTAAAGTTTTTTTTCTGAAATTTGATAATGTAGATATAGTAGCTTATCTTTGTGCCCTAATTTATGGTGGATTTAATTCAGTTAGATTGTCGGTTTGAGGTCAATGTAGTTGAGTTGGATTATGTAAAATAACTTGAAGAAACAGATAAATTTTTAAGTAGATGAAGACAAAGTATTCAGACCTTATTGATCAAACGTTTGACTTTCCCAATGATGAATTTTCAACCTCAGACGATCAGCTAAATTGGAATGATGTGCCACTTATGGATATTATTAAGCAGTATGGCACCCCACTAAAAATTACATATTTACCGACAATTGGCCGTCAGATTGATAGAGCCAGAAAGTTGTTTGCAGTGGCTATGGCAAAGGTAGATTACCGTAGTACCTACAACTACTGCTACTGCACGAAGAGTTCTCACTTTAGCTTCGTGCTAGAGGAGGTGTTGAAGAATAACGCACATCTCGAAACCTCATCTGCATACGATATACATATTATTAAGGCGTTAGAGGAAGAGGGGTTGATTAAAAAGGATGTTTATATAGTATGTAATGGGTATAAACGTCCTCAGTATGTCGATAATATTGCTCAATTAGTTAAGGATGGTTATCAGAATGTCATTCCAGTGCTAGATGGTATGGATGATCTTGACCTTTTGGATGCTGAATTGGACAGACCAACAAAGATAGGTATTCGTATAGCCTCGGAAGAGGAACCGAAGTTTGATTTCTATACCTCACGCCTAGGTATTAGATACTCCGAAATTGTGGAGTTCTACAAAAAGAAGATTAAGACCAATAAGAAGTTTAAACTAAAGATGTTGCACTTCTTTATCAATACGGGTATACGTGATACTGCATACTACTGGAGTGAATTAAATAAGTGTTTGAGTGTATATGTAGAGTTAAAGAAGATATGTCCTGAACTCGATTCACTGAATATAGGAGGCGGATTTCCTATCAAAAGCTCACTGGCATTTGACTACGACTATGAGTATATGACCGAGGAGATAGTAGCACAAATTAAATCCTATTGTAATCAGTACGATATTGAGGAACCGCATATCTTTACTGAGTTCGGATCATACACGGTGGGTGAATCTGGCGCAACTCTTTACTCGATAATCAACCAACGTCAACAGAACGATAAGGAGCGTTGGTATATGATCGACTCTTCATTTATGACAACACTACCAGATACTTGGGGCTTAAATCAAAGGTATATAATGCTGGCTGTGAATAACTGGGATAAGGAGTATCAGCGAGTATTTCTTGGAGGTTTAACCTGCGATAGCGAGGATTACTACAATGCTGAAGCCCATCAAAATGCTATCTACCTGCCTAAACTTCAGGCCGATGCGCCGCAATATATCGGATTCTTCCACACGGGAGCATATCAGGAGTCATTAGGTGGTTATGGTGGTATCCAGCACTGTTTAATTCCCGCACCAAAGCATATCATCATAGATGTCGATAAGGAGACGGGTGAATATAGTACAAGACTATTTGCCAAGGAGCAATCCCATCGTTCGATGTTGCGTATCTTAGGATACTAACGTATTGTCGGGATAGTGGCGATAGTGCCTTGCGGAGACCGTTGCAAGGCGGCGATATTTTAAAGATAACTC
>CAYJLU010000023.1:0-17115 GCA_964371395.1 uncultured Rikenellaceae bacterium
GAGTTATCTTTAAAATATCGCCGCCTTGCAACGGTCTCATTGGAGTTATCTTTAAAATATCGCCGCCTTGCAACGCTCTCCTTACCACAAAACATACATTACATTCAACCCTGATCATAGACGTTACTACACAAAAAAGGAGTTAACCCTCTAAAGGTTAACTCCCATTATAACATACATTTGACCTGTATGATCTACTTTAAAATAGCAGTACTATTGTTGTAGTTTGAAGTCAATAGGCATTTGGTAGCTAAAGCGTACTGGCTTGCCACGGTTCTTACCCGGATTCCACTTTGGAGAAGCCTCGATAACTGCAATTGCAGCTTCGTCAAGAATCTTATCCACACCACGCATAACCTTAACATTAGACACCGAACCATCCTTCTCAACTACGAATGATAGGTAAACACGCCCTGAGATACCATTCTCTAGTGCAATTACTGGGTACTCTACATTCTTACCACACCAAGCACGGAAAGCATTAATATCCTTACCTTGGAATGAAGGATACTCCTCTGCGTGAAGCACTGGCACCTCTTCCTCTACAACCTCCTCAGGTTTAGTAAATGTCTGAATATCTAGGTCACTAAAGTCATTATCCGAGAATTCATCAAAGATAGTTAGGTCAGCATCTACTTTAGTATCGTCCTTTACGATTTTGATGATATCCGAAAGGAATGCCTGCTGTGGCTTAACCTCTACTGGTGGCTTTTCTTCTTGAAAAGTAACATCAATGATGTCTTGCATTTCAATTTCGCCTGTATCCTCAATAAGTTCTACCTCTTTTTCGCTCTGTGACCAACTAAATAGTCCAATAACGATACCCAGTGAGATAACTAGACCTGTAAGCAAAAATAGCGATCGCTTATTTTGCAGGTCTGCTTTTGGTGATTTTTTAATTTCCATAGTTTATGATTTTTTATATTTTCAATATTCAAGTTATGCTTCAGAGGTGGTTTCCTCAATTACATTTATATTCCACAAAACTACAAAGCATTTTTTAATTTTCCTAATTTTTAAACTATTTTTTACCGTATCGTTGCACTTTAGTCAGTTATAATATGTTCGATACTCTCAGGTGAACTTATCTTTAGGGCAATATTGCTGCCATTCTTAAGCACTATCGCATCGATACTCAGTAGACCATAAGGGACTGGATCATTTGCAAATAATGCATAGTCTGAGGTGATTAGTTCTATACCCGACTCCGCTCCAACTTGTCGTAACTCTCTCTCACCTCTAAAAACACCAGATTGCTCAAGAAAGTATATATTACTCAACCTTACAAAATTTCCGACGGATATGTTTTCAAGCTCATCAATAGTTACCTCAACTGGTGCTAATGGTTCGGAAGTACCCTGAAGATTTATTGTTGCTGCAACTAAGGGTAGTGTAGTGATTGCCTCCAAGGTAGTTTGATCACTTGATATATACCCTGCTGTCAACAACCCCGTATCACTAATCTCCAACGACATACCATCTAACCTAACGGCAACAACCTCTCCCACTGGATAGAGTCCATATGTATCATAGAGATCTATCAATACTCTCAAGGTAGGCTGTGATGTTGAGTTTACATCAAAGATCAAAAGTTCCTTATAAAAATTACCTGCCGAATCGGACGAAATTACCACACCGCTAACAATAGCATTATTCTGCACTGGGGTAGTCGTGGGGCTTAAAGCTCCAATAGTAGTATTTACAGCCCAAGCCCTCGGCTCTGGGGGGACAATATCCTCAAAGGAGTTATAGTCACAACTGCTAATAAATAATAACAGTGCTAACCCAACTATGAACTTCCATATCAGCCCTTTCATAACACTACTTTAGCTCCCAGTCTGTTCCATCGGCACGATCCTTTATCGCAATACCCGCCTCTGAGAGTCGATCACGAATCTTATCAGAGGTAGCAAAATCCTTAGCCTTTTTGGCATCACCTCGAACCTCTAGTAGTATCTCCATTGCACCACTAAGTGCCTCTGTACTAGCCGAGCTTTGTTGTTCACTACTCAGACCCAAAAAGTCCTCTAGGATTGTATCAAAGGCTACTCTAAGTTCACGAATCTCAGCAACACTTGCCTGCGATTTTCTATCAACAATGCTATTGACCACCTTAACAGCATCAAAGAGATAGGAGATAGCTATCGGTGTATTCATATCATCGGCAATAGCGTTATAGCAACTCTCTAGCAGACTATTTCCCTCTATTGCCTCAACATCAGAACTATCTAGCTTATGCAGTGCACTTTGAGCTGAGAGTAGACGCAAAAAGCCCTTTTCGGCAGCAATAAGTGCCTCATTAGTAAAATCTAGCGTACTACGATAGTGTGCCGTTAGGATAAAGAACCTAATAACCATAGGGCTATAAGAACGCTCTAGCAACGGATGGTTACCACTGAAGAACTGGCTCAACGAAATTGCATTACCTAGGGATTTACCCATCTTCTGCCCAGCGAGCGTTATCATATTATTATGGAGCCAATATCTTGCAGGGCTATGGCCATACGCTGCTGTGGATTGCGCTATCTCGCACTCGTGGTGTGGGAAGAGTAGATCCATACCGCCACCGTGAATATCGAACTCCTCGCCTAGGTACTTTCTGCTCATAGCCGAACACTCGGCGTGCCACCCCGGAAAACCTTCGCCCCACGGTGAATTCCAACGCATAATATGGCTAGGTGATGCTGCTTTCCACAGTGCAAAGTCCGCCGAAAAATTCTTCTCACTCTGCGAGTCTAGCTCACGAGTTCCTGTCATTATATCCTCTATATTTCGCCCTGACAGCTCTCCATAGTTATAGCTCTGTGCATACTTCTTGACATCGAAGTATATAGAGCCATTTGCCTCGTATGCAAGCCCTTTATCTATGATCTGTTGTGTTAGTTCAATCTGTTCGATTATATGTCCTGATGCTTGTGGTTCGATTGAGGGACTAAGGCAACCGAGTGCTGCCATTTGATTGCGATAGGAGTTAGTGTAGTACTGTGCTACTTCCATCGGCTCTAGCTTTTCGATTCTTGCCTGTTTAGCCAGCTTATCCTCTCCGCTATCAGCATCATTTTCAAGGTGCCCTACATCTGTAATATTACGTACATAACGAACCTTATAATTACTACCACGTAGTAGGCGAAAGAGTATATCGAAGCTTATTGCCGAACGTGCGTGCCCTAGATGCCCCTCGCCATAAACTGTTGGCCCACAGACGTACATACCCACAATATCGGGATGAATAGGTCTAAATATTTCCTTTTGGCGAGTAAGTGAGTTATGTAAAAAGATATTTGCTTTCATTGTATATAATGGAAAATAACGTAAATTTGTTCACAAATATAGTACTTTTTTTGCTTTTTCACTTAGCATTGAAATAACATTCAAATCTAAAAACATAGAACTTATGTATAAGGACTTATCGAAGTATGTGGAGCTTCTCGAACGCTCTGGCGAACTTAGGCGTATTAGCACTAAGGTTAGCTCTGAGCTTGAGATCTCGGAGATTGTTGATAGAGTATCAAAGGAGCCTGATGGGGGGTATGCTTTGCTTTTCGAGGATAGTGGCACTGAGTTTCCTGTACTTTGTAATATGATGGGAAGTGAGCGAAGAATGGCACTTTCACTTGGGCTTTCATCACTCGATGAGCTACCCTCTCGTGTAGAGGAGTTACTTTCGCTTATTAAGACTCCACGGACTACCCTCTTCGAGAAGTTAGCCATACTACCGATACTTGGCAGTGCTAGTCGTTGGTTTCCGAAACGAAGCAGACGCAGGGGCAAGTGTCAAGAGGTGATCTATCAAGGGGATAATGTTGACCTAGGGATACTACCAATTCTCAAGACTTGGCCTCACGATGGCGGTAGATTTATTACCCTACCACTTGTATCGACCGTTGACCTCGAAAACGGAGCTAAGAACCTTGGAATGTATCGTATGCAGGTAATAGATGGTAAGACCACGGGTATGCACTGGCAGCTACACAAAACTGGTGCACGACACTATGAGCAGTACAAGAGGGCTGGGAAGAGGATGCCTGTAACTGTATGCCTTGGGGGAGACCCCGCATATACCTACGCCGCCACAGCTCCGCTACCTGACGGTATTGATGAGTATATATTGGCTGGATTTCTTCGCAAAAAGCCAGTAAAGTTAGTGAAGTGTATTACTAACTCTATGGAAGTACCCTCTGATTGTGATATAGTTATTGAGGGGTATATAGATCCGACTGAGGATAAGTTTATTGAGGGACCATTTGGCGATCATACAGGATTCTACTCACTTGAGGATCTATACCCAAAGATGCACATTACGGCAATAACTCACCGACGTGGCGCAATATACCCTGCAACACTTGTGGGAGTGCCACCAATGGAAGATAGGTACATTGCCCTTGCTAGCGAAAGGTTATTTACACCTCCGATCAAAGCACTCATAGCTCCAGAGATTACCGATATGTGGATGCCTTGGCAGGGTGTGGCGCACAATATGGCAGTGGTAACCATCAATAAGAGTTTCGAGGGGCAGGGCATTAAGGTAGCTTCGGCACTTTGGGGCGCAGGACAAATGAGCGTATGTAAGTTAATATGGATTGCCACAGAGAACCCTAGCGAACAACAGATAAGGCGTTGGATGCTTGGTATAGATAAATTTAACGCTGAGATATTCTTCAGCGAGGGAATTACTGATATACTAGACCACGCCCCTGATACTATGGGAAGAAGTGGTAAAATCTGCATCGACACCACCTCCCAAAACGCCTCAACTTACCAAATAGTACCTCACTTTGACAGCGGAATTGAAGAGCTAACAGAGGATGAAAGACTATGGATACTATTAGGAAATATCGACCCTACCAGAGATATAGAACTCTCTGGGGCTACGATAACTATAAATGCTCAAAGTAAAGTCCTAAAAAACAGAGACTTTCCAAATATTGTAACTATGGATATAGATACAATAGAGATGGTGGATAATCGTTGGACTGAATATAATCTAGGAGATAGGATAGAATCTCCATCACATAGGTATCATAAATTTATCAAAGGCAATGGAGCTAAACAATAACTTTGTACGACGTAAAACCACAGCGGTAGATGTTGGTGGGGTGATAATTGGAGGGGGTGCTCAAATCTCGGTACAGAGTATGACTACCGCCTCGACGCTTAATACCGAAGAGGTAGTTGCACAGATTATCCGTATTGCTGAGGCTGGTGGCGAGATTATTCGACTTACAGCTCCTTCGCTACGGGATGCCGAAAATCTGAAGAATATCAAAGCACTACTACTTGAGAAAGGTTGTAATGTTCCCCTTGTTGCTGACATTCACTTCAACGCAAAACTCGCACTTGTAGCGGCAAAATACGTTGAAAAGGTACGCATAAACCCGGGTAATTGGGGAGATAAAGAGCGTTTTAGTGAACTTATAGCAATTTGCAAACAGCGTGGTGTTGCAATTAGAATTGGTGTAAACCACGGCTCACTATCATCAGAAATTGTCGAAAAATACGGAGATACACCTAAAGGAATGGTGGAGAGTGCAATGGAGTTCCTACGCATTGCGCACGCTGAGAACTTCGACCAAGTAGTCGTATCGTTCAAATCAAGTAACACACGCACAATGGTTGCAGCCTACCGCCTCGGTGTTCAGGCTATGGACTCAGAGGGGCTAAACGCCCCACTACACCTCGGAGTTACCGAAGCGGGAGAAGGCATAGAGGGCAGAATTAAATCAGCTGTCGGAATAGGAGCACTACTCCTTGACGGAATTGGAGACACTATAAGAGTATCACTTACCGAAGAACCCGAAAATGAAATTCCTGCTGCACTGCAAATACTGCAAGCAAGTAGAGCACGCATCTCCGACACCGAAATTATCTCTTGTCCGGGATGCGGACGTACACTTTTTGACCTCCAAAACACAACAAAAGCCGTTAAACTCCGTTTTAAAGGTAAACAAGGGCTAAAGATTGCTGTTATGGGGTGTATAGTCAATGGGCCGGGTGAAATGGGAGATGCGGATTATGGTTATGTTGGTGCAAGTAGTGGACGGGTAAACCTCTATAAGCACGGTGAGGTTGTTGAAAAAGACATAGCACAAGAAGATGCACTCGATAGGCTCGAAACGATTATAAAATTAGGTGAAGTGTAGCAACTTTAGCCCACCTCTCTTAAAAGAGGGGGAGAGTGAAGAAGAGAGGAGAGAGAAAGAAATATATAGGACGAAATTAACACACACAGATAATTATTGCATACCCTAAAGAATAACAAACACGGTGGGGGAATCATCAGATAGGCAACGGCGCAAGTAGAGGAGGCGAAAGAGGCGAAAGAGGGCGCAAGTAGAGGAGGCGAAAGAGGCGAAAGAGGGCGAAAGTGGAGGCAAGAGAGAGTGAGAGAGAAAGAGTGTGAGCAAAAAAACTAGGTAACTACGTGGAGGGTGGCTATATGTTTAGTCATCCTCCCGTAAATTTAATAAAGAACTATGATAAAAATACTCTGGATTGACGACGAAATTGAATTACTAAAGCCGCACATACTCTTCCTCCAAGGTAAGGGATATAATGTGATTACTGCTAGTAATGGATACGATGCAATAGATATTGCCAGCGAAGAAAACCTCGATCTTGTCATACTCGACGAGATGATGCCCGGGCTTACAGGGCTTGAGACGCTACCAAAAATAAAGGAAGTCGCCCCTACTGTGCCAATTGTAATGGTCACAAAAAGCGAGGAAGAGGATATTATGAATCGTGCCGTAGGAAGTAAAATTGCAGACTATATCATTAAGCCCGTAAACCCTATGCAGGTGCTACTATCTATCAAAAAGAATGTACACCGTGAAGAACTCGTTGCGCAACAATCCACAGAGGACTATCGCCTAGAATTTGGCAAAATATCCGCATCGATAGCGACCGCCAATAACTTCAATGATTGGATTGCCATTTACAAAAAATTGGTAAACTGGGAGATGGAGCTATCACAGAGCAGCGATAGAAGTGTAATAGAGATACTACAATACCAAAAGAGCGAGGCGGATAATGAATTCTCTAAGTTTATTAAACGCAACTATGAGGCGTGGTTCGATGAAAAGAGCGGCAATGACAAACCACTGCTATCACATAATATTATGCGAAGTAATGTCTTTAATGAGCTTGACAAGAGCACAAAGACTCTATTCCTACTCATAGATAACTTCAGGTATGACCAATGGCTTATAGTCAGAGATATGTTGGCACACTATTATAATATTGAGAGCGAGGACTTCTACTGCTCAATACTACCTACTGCCACTCAATACTCTCGAAACGCTATATTTGCAGGACTTACCCCACTATCCATCAGCAAACTCTACCCCGAAATGTGGCTAAATGACAATGAGGAAGGCGGCAAAAATACACACGAGGAGGAGTTTCTACGCAAACTAATGGGGAAAAGTGGACGACGTGAAAAACTTTTCTTCGAGAAAATCATTAGGATGGAGGCAGGCAAACGCCTAGTCGATAACCTTAGCAAGGTCTATAACGCTGACTTCTCAGTAATTATATATAACTTCCTAGATATACTCTCGCACGCTAGAACCGAGACGGACATAATTCGTGAAATTGCCGACGATGAAGCTGCATTTAGGTCGCTGACACGCTCGTGGTTTGAACACAGCGAACTACTTGAGATACTACGTAAGGTTGCCGAAAAGGGAATTAGAGTTATCATAACCTCTGACCACGGAACTCGTAAGGTAGAAAATGCGATAAAGGTAATAGGCGATAGAGAAACATCCAGCAATCTTAGGTATAAGACTGGCAAGTCACTTGCATACGACTCTAAAACGGTATTTACTATAAAAAAACCTGCTAGCGTTGGGCTACCATCTAGTAATATTAGCTCCGAGTATATCTTTGCATCACATAGCGACTACTTAGTCTACCCTAACAACTATAATCACTATGTTCGCTACTTTAAAAATACATTCCAACACGGAGGTATATCAATGGAGGAGATGATTATTCCTTATATAATTTTGGATCCTAAGTAGAGAACGGCGGCTTATCGTATTGATAGTTTATGGTCTTCGATAAAGTACTTTGGGGCACGTTCACGTAGGTTATACCCCGATGACATAGACGAACCATAAGCTCCTGCACTACGAATAGCTAGAATATCTCCACGCTTTAGTCTTGGAAGAGTTAGGTTCTTTCTGAATATATCTGAGCTTTCGCACACAGGGCCTCCGATTGTATATCGTATCTGCTCCTCATTTGTAGCAGTCAGAGAGTCGATAGAGTGCTTTGCACCGTAGAGAGCTGGGCGAAGTAAGTCGGTCATACCTCCATCTACTATTGCATATGAGGATGTAGAGGTAATTTCTTTGATATATAGCACTTTAGTGATGAGTGTTCCGCACTGCCCCACAATTGACCTACCCGGCTCTAGGTGTAGGGTTTGACCCTCACGTAGCGTGATACCACTTTGGAATATCTTAAAGTAACTCTCGAAGTCGGCAATCGGCTCTGCATCTGGATTATCGTAGTCGATACCCAGACCACCACCAACGTCTATCGAACGAATATCTATACCATAGCTCTCAACCAGCTCCACATAGCTATTAACCCTACGGCATAGGGCACCATAGATAGTAAGATCTCGAATCTGAGAGCCTATATGGAAGTGAAGTCCTATAATATCAATATTGGCGCACTTGCTATAATTCTCCAAGATGTGATTAAGATCAAGTTCTGAGATACCAAATTTACTATCTTTCTGTCCAGTCGATATAAATTTATGGGTTTCGGGCTTTACATCAGGGTTGAGTCTCAGTAGCACCTTTGCTACTTTGCCAAGTCGAGCAGCTATATCTTGAATGACGAAAAATTCCTCCGCACTCTCACAATTAATTCCACCTAACTCACTATCTACTGCATACTCAATCTCTCGATCGCTCTTACCACTACCCGCAAACATAATATCGCTAGGGTCTATTCCACACTCAAGGGCAAGGCGTACCTCGCCGCCACTCACACAATCAGCTCCTAATCCATACTCCGAGATTAGCTCCACAATCTCCCTCTCGAAATTTGCCTTTAGGGCGTAATGAACCTTATAGCCATAACTTTGACTAAGATTAGTTACTCGCTCTAGGGTCTGTCGCAATAGATCTAGATCATAGAGATATAGTGGTGTTGGTAGTTTAGAGAAATCTATGTTAACCATTCTCGCTAAAAAATATTACTGTTGATAATTTTAAGGCTATTTACCTTATGTTCAGTTGATACCAGCAGCGAAATACTACGATTACTCGCACCATAAGAAATCATTTTAACTGGAACTTCGCTCATTGCATCCATAATGCGACGCACTACTCCAGCTTTGTTATAGTCCATATTCCCTACGATACTAACAATGGAGTTATCGCTCTCCACTTCGATAGAACCGAGTTCAATTAAATCACGTATAATACCGTCAAGATTACTACAATCGTCGATTGTAAGTGCAACTGCTACCTCCGAGGTCGTAATCATATCAATTGGGGTTTTCCAGTGTTCGAATACCTCAAATACTCTGCGTAAGAATCCATACGCCATAAGCATACGAGTTGAGCTTATACGGATAATGGTAATTCCATCTTTGGCAGCAACGGCAGTGTATATCCTACTACGATCAATAAAGTCTGAGATAACTGTTCCAAATGCCTCTGGCTCCATTGTATTCTTGAGTTTCACGGGTATGTGCTTCTCTCTACACGGTTGTATTGTCGAGGGGTGAAGAACCTTTGCACCGAAGTATGCTAGCTCTGCTGCTTCCTCAAAACACATCATATCTATACCCTTTGTGCCTTCCACATACCTTGGATCGTTATTGTGAATACCATCAATATCGCTCCAAATCTGCACCTCGCCAGCTCCTATCGCTGCTCCGATAAGTGCAGCGGTATAGTCGCTTCCTCCTCTTCCTAAGTTGTCTTCGGTGCCATCAAATCCAGTAGCTATAAAACCTTGAACGATATATATAGTACCATCTGAAAGCTCCAAATCACTAAAGTAGTTAGATAGTTGTGCACCATCGACAGAGCCATCCTCACGCTTACGCATAAAGTCGAATGAGTTTAGGTTCTTGGCATTGTGTCCAATGCTCGATAAATAGAGCGAAAATAGTGTAGTACTGAGCATCTCGCCAAAGGCAAGTACTCTATTGGTATTAAGGTATTCAGGCTGCTCTGTATAGTCCTCGATTGTGCTAAATATCGACTCTACCGCCTCAAGCGCAACATCACTATGCTCTTTGCTCTCGATAAGTTCTTCAACAGTTTTTAAGTGACGCTTCTTGAGTTCAGCAATCAGCACTTTTGCCACTTTAATATCTTGATTTTCTATGCTTTGAGTTATCTTAATAAGCGAATCAGTAGCACCACTCATTGCCGAAAGTACAACTACTGTTGCCTCTTGCTTAAGTATAATATCTGCTACATCACGCATCATTTGAGCACTGCCAACTGACGTACCTCCAAATTTTAAAACTTTAATCATTTTTTGCCACTATTTTAAATTACATAAGCTAAGTCGCCTATTATTGATGGTGCAAAAATAGTAAAAAGCATTGGTTTTTAAAAATTTTTTAGTACCGTCCGCTAAAACTTAAAGTTACTATATAACAAATAAGTGCCAAGGAGTTCTCCTCGACACTTAAGCTATATTGGTGAAAAATATCAAATCCTGTGGGTCACAACACCACGGTGCTCAGGGTAATAGGGCTACTCTATATTGATAGTAAAGTCACGCTGATGAACAACTAGTGGCCACTCTACATTCTGAATCTTTGTACTATCGCTCTGGGCTTTAAATTTATAGAGAGTCTCCAGTGGCATATGTTCGGAGTTATCCATTGTGTAGAGTACTCTTTCATTGCCATCAATAAGACTGTACAGTGCAATAGTTGCAACATCATAACCACGCATAGAGTATAGCGAGGGTAGTTTGTTGTAGGTGGCAACATATTCACGATAGACCTCGCCAACTCTACTGCTCAACCTATCGAAGAAATAGGAGGTTGGGTAGACTACGTTTAGTTTATGGAATAGTTCAAGGTTCACCGTCCTGAACCTTGCCCAAGACGAGGTACCCACTATCTGAAAATTATACCTACCATTTCGGTTCATAGAGCTGAGGCGTGAGAGAATCTCCTCCACTGCAATCTCATCGTTAGATGGTAGTACTATAATATTATTCATTGGGCGTGGGAGTAAATTCTCTTCGAGGATTTGAATCCTTGTAGTCTTATCTACATACTCAACATACGCAACCCTCTCTGGTAGCACCTCCATAAGTTCTTGCAACGCCTTAGGTTCTCCCTTTGTGGTGTGTTGGATGAGCACCACATTGTTCATCTCATCAATAAATATATCTTCGAGTTTTGCAAGTTTATAGTCCTCAAGTGGTGCAATCTCAATCACGTACGCATTATCCGCACCACCTGTCGAACCCAACGGCGAAATTATAGGAGTCTTTGTAACCGCAGCATATTGAGCTACTATCTCAAATTCCTCAGGAAATACTGGACCTATGATTATATCCGACCCATCGAGCGCACCATTTACAACTAACTCTCGCACCAAATCCTCGCTCTTATCCGTAGAGATTACATTTAGTGCTATATTCTTAACCGAACCTTGAATATCGCCTAGGGCAAGTTGCACTCCGTAATAAAAGTCCACGAAGCCTTGTGTGTTAATGCCAATATCTAAGGGGAGTAGAAGCGCAATATTAATGGTATCACCAATCGGTTTAATCTTACCAACCTTAGGCATAGGCTCAAGGGCAAACCTCTCGAAGATACTCAATTGAGCTGTATCAATAGCCTCAACCTCTGGCAGTTGCTCAGTTCTAACACTGTCCATTTGAGCTGCTAATTCGGCTTTGCTCTTCGGCTTAGGTATTAACAGATTGCTACCCACCTTTAACCTTGTGCGCTTTAGCGAATTATACCTTACTATCTCCTCGATAGTGGTGTTGTATGCCTCAGCAATATCCTCTAGACTCTCTCTACGAGCTACCTTATGCACCAAGAACCAATCACCATCTTTAGATACCAATACTGTGGAGATTTCAACTGGTTTTTGAGCTGCTGAAGGCTCTATCGAAGATACTATAACGCCTAGGAATACTAGTAGTGTAAAAAAATATTTCATCGTCACTCTCTCTCTCTTTTTATCTACATTAATTATTACTCATCTTAATCGATGTAAACACCCTCTTAGTGTCGAGAGTAAAGTCACCACGCATTATCCAATCGTAGTATGATGGCTCTCTAGTAAGTACATCTCTTACCAATGAACCCTTATGTTTGCCAAAGTTAATCACGGGTTGGTTTTTATTATTCAACACTATTCTACCAGCAAAATCTACATTGCGATTCATTCGAGAGAAGTCCGACAGGAACTCAACACTGCCCTCTAGATCGTCATATCTCTCAAGTTGAGCAAGTAGGACTTCGTAGGTTGCCTCTATATCTGCCTGTGCAGAGTGAGCATTCTCTATATCCTTATCGCAGTAGAATTTGTATGCAGCAGTGAGGGTTCGTTGCTCCTTCTTATGGAAGATATTTTGCACATCCACCAACTTTATATCGCTTAGATCAATTTCAACTCCAGATCTTAAAAACTCCTCCACTAGCATAGGAACGTCAAACTTAGTGGAGTTATACCCCGCCAAGTCGCACCCTTCAATCCACGCCTTAAGTGACTTTGCTACTTGCGCAAAGGTAGGCTCTGATGCCACATCTTCGTTAGAGATGCCGTGTATGGCAGTTGCCTCTCTAGGTATTGGCATTTCAGGGTTAATCCTACGCACCTTTATCTCTCTATCGCCATTCTCTAGAACCTTAATAAAACCCATCTCTACAATTCTATCGCGAGCAGGGTCTACTCCAGTAGTCTCTAAGTCAAAGAATATTAATGGTCTTTTAAGTTGTAATTTCATAAGGTTTTTGCCAATATGCTTTTAATATCTAAAAATAATTATCTCCCTATGCGTGTATCATCATTGGCATAAGAAGCATTAGTATGTCGCTCTTCTCATCCTCGGCATCAACTGGCATAAATAACCCCGGACGTGTTGGATCAGATAACTCAATGAGCACCTCTTGGGTAATAATATTACTTAATATATCTATCAAGAAACCAGCCTTAAAGCCTATTTCCATCTCATTGCCCGTATAGTCACACGTGATATTATCCTCGGCGTAGGTATTGTAATCGAGATCCTGTGCTGTGATAGCTATTCCGTTTGAGCTAAGGTTAAGGCGAATAAGACCACTTGCCTGAGAAGAGCATACAGATACTCTACGTAGCGATGCAAGTAGTTCGAGCCTGTCTATTGTCAGTTTATTTTCGTTACCTTGAGGTATTGCGGCGTTATAGTTCGGATAGTTTCCCTCTATTAGCCTACATACCAAGCGGTGTGATGGTAGTGTGAATATAACGTTCTTAGCATCAAATTCTATATTTATTGCTGCGTTTTGTTCCTTAGGTAGGATTGTACGTAGTAGGTTTGCAGGTTTACTAGGGAGTATAAACGAACTACACTTATCATCGCCTACACTCTGATTTATATAGCGCACTAGGCGGTGGGCATCAGTGGCTACAAATGTAATATCTGATGGTGAAAGTGCAATATTAATACCGTTCATCACTGGGCGCAGGGTATCGTCCGCTGTTGCAAAGATTGTAGAGTTAATACCATCTAATAGCAGTGCAGGGGTAACTGAAATAGAGGTGCGTTCGTCTTGGCTTAACTCCTGTTGCTTAGGGTAACCAACACCTGTAATACCCGGAATTGACAACTTACCACTACTCCAAGTTATTACTATCTCCCAACTACTCTGATCAACAGTTATCGTCAGTGGTTGTTCCGCAAATTCCTTAATAGAGTCTTGGATTCTACGTGCTGGCACTGCTACTTCGCCATCTACTTGTTCGATATTTTCGATAGTGAGGTAACTCTGGAGGGTTGTCTCAACGTCCGATGCAGTAACCTGAAGGCTATTGCCCTCGATTTTAAATAGAAAATAATCGAGAATTGGCAGTGTATTCTTTGTGTTGATAACCTTACCTATTGCCTGAAGGCTGTGCGATAGTACGCTACTGCTGATTGAAAATTTCATCATTATATTCTTATATTACAGGGGAGTTTTATATCTTTCTCCGTGATTATAATTTTGTTCTAAAGTTATATCTCTACAAAGCGATTCGTCGTAGCTGCCTCTAGGATTTACACAACCGCACTCTGCTGGACGAGGAATCATTGGAAAGTTTTTTAAGGGGAGAAACTATCTACTCCGCTATGGCATTTCCTACTTAATTAATAGTGAACAAAGGTAATTATTTTATCAGAGATTTCAAAGTTTTACATATCATATTATCTATTATCTCTTTGTAATCAGGCAGACTGTTACCTTCGGCTCTTTGGGCTATTATTGCGCATATTGTAATGGCCCTATGCCCTAGTAGTTTGCAGAGTAAATATATGGCAGCTCCCTCCATTTCAATATTTGCGATAGATGCTCGTTCCAACCCTTCAAAGTAGTCCTGCTGGGCTAGTGGAAGTCGCACTACTCTACCCTGTGGAGCGTAGAATCCTGAGGCAGAGAGCGTAGTGCCCGCTACGGTAAAGTTCGAAAAGAGTTCCTTAAGCTCAATACTGCCATCAACAGCATAAGGCATAGCCCTACCTGTTATGGGTTTAGATTGTTCTATAAACTCTCTTTCGATGGCAATGTTTCGTACTTCTTGGCTCCCACCATAGAAATATGCTAGCCCATCTATACCAATAGATGTCTGCGACAGGGCGTAATCTCCTATCTTTAGCGAGTGGTTCACTGCCCCCGAGGTACCAAGACGAACTATGGTAAGCTCAGTTAATAACTCTTTTGGTTCTCTTGAGCTAAAGTCAACATTGAAGAGTGCGTCAATCTCGGTAAGTACAATATCGATATTATCACATCCTATACCTGTTGAGACTACTGATATTTGCTCGCCACGTAGTTTGCCCGTGATTGTTCGCATCTCTCGATTCTGTTTTGTGAGTTCTATGGAGTCAAAGTGCGAGGCTACAATATCGCAACGAGCAGGGTCTCCTACCAGTATAATCTTTGTTGCCAAATCGCCGGGAAGTAGATGTAGATGAAATATCGAACCATCGGAATTGATAATAAGTTCAGAGTTTTTTATCATTTATCTTAGTTATTTTATTTTAAAGGTGATTTGAGAGGAAAGTTATCTAGCAAAAATACAAAAAAATCAGTAACTTTGCACCAACTATTTTTTAAGAAACGGATATAAATGAAGAACATTCGCAACTTTTGTATAATTGCACACATTGACCACGGTAAATCTACCCTTGCCGATAGACTACTAGAATACACGGGTACGGTAACCGAACGTGAACTACAAGCACAAGTACTAGATGATATGGAACTTGAGCGTGAAAAGGGAATTACCATTAAGAGTCACGCTATCCAGATGGACTACAAGGCATCTGACGGGCAGAACTACACTCTAAACCTTATCGACACTCCCGGTCACGTTGACTTTTCCTATGAGGTGAGCCGTGCTATTGCATCGTGCGAGGGTGCACTACTAATTGTGGATGCAACCCAAGGGATTCAAGCCCAAACAATCTCAAACCTATACCTAGCACTAGGTAATGACCTAGAGATCATACCTGTACTAAACAAAATTGATATGGAGGCCGCAATGGTCGATGAGGTAAAGGACCAAGTTGTTGACCTTATTGGCTGTGATAGAGACTCTATTCTTACCTGTTCGGCTAAGACTGGAGAGGGTATCTCCGAGATACTAGAATCTATCGTAGAGTTAGTGCCACCACCTAAAGGTGACGAATCAGAACCTCTTCAGGCTCTGATTTTCGACTCTGTTTTTAATTCATTTAGAGGTATTATTGCATACTTCAGAGTAATGAATGGTACAATTAAAAAGGGTGATAAAGTACGATTCTTTAATGGTGGAACTGAGTACACTGCCGACGAGATTGGCGTACTGAAGCTCAAGATGCAACCCTGTGCTGAGGTTAAGGCAGGTGATGTTGGCTATATCATCTCTGGAATAAAAAACTCTATCGATGTAAAGGTAGGAGACACCATAACCTCGAAAGAGAGACCTTGCCTAGAGGCGATTGCGGGTTTCGAGGAGGTAAAACCTATGGTATTTGCGGGTCTCTACCCTGTTGACTCGGATGACTACGAGGATCTACGTACTTCGCTCGACAAACTACGCCTAAACGACGCTTCTCTGACATACGAACCTGAGAGCTCACTAGCGCTAGGTTTTGGCTATCGCTGCGGATTCCTAGGACTACTGCATATGGAAATTATCCAAGAGCGTCTTTACCGTGAGTTCGATATGGATGTTATCACCACTGTGCCTAACGTTTCGTACCGTGTTTCAACTACTCGTGACGAGCAGTTCTTTATCCACAACCCATCGGGACTACCCGAACCTAACTACATTGAGTTGATAGAGGAACCATATATCCAAGCACAGATTATCACTAAGAGCGAATACCTAGGTAACGTTATGAGACTCTGTATAGATAAGCGTGGAGAGCTAAAGAACCAAACCTTCATCACCACTGACAGAGTAGAGGTGAACTTTGAGATGCCGCTATCTGAGATCGTGTTTGACTTCTACGATAAGCTAAAGTCTATATCTCGTGGATATGCCTCGTTTGACTACCATCAGATAGGGTACCGTCCATCTAAGCTCTCGAAACTAGACATACTACTAAATGGAGAGCCTGTTGATGCTCTTTCATCGCTTATTTACTTTGATAACGCCTATGATTTTGGTCGTAAGATGTGCGAAAAGCTCAAAGAGCTGATCCCACGCCAACAGTTCGACATTGCGATTCAGGCGGCTATTGGAGCAAAGATCATTGCACGAGAGACAGTTAAAGCCCTGCGTAAAGATGTTACGGCTAAGTGCTACGGTGGAGATATAACACGTAAGCGCAAACTGCTAGAGAAACAAAAGAAGGGCAAGAAGCGTATGCGTCAGGTTGGTAATGTAGAGGTACCTCAGAGTGCATTCCTTGCCGTACTGAAGATGGACTAACGCA
>CAYJLU010000024.1:0-16976 GCA_964371395.1 uncultured Rikenellaceae bacterium
ACTGAAGAGTCATTTGAGTTATCTTTAAAATATCGCCGCCTTGCAACGGTCTCATACAGTAAAGATACAACTATTTTGCAAATTCACACAATATATTTACACCTCCCTTACCTAATAAAATTAGTAACCCCAAAAAATACAAACAAACAATTTGGTGATGATACATTTTTTCACTACTTTTGCCCCACTTATCCGAAACAGTGGTGCCACTTGGATAGTGGTGACTCATTAAAATTGGGCGTGTCCCATCGAGTAATTACACTGTGGGAAGCATAAGCAAGCCAAGAGAACCAAATCCGAGAGAGAGGGGGGGGGATTTTTTTTATATAAAAGAGAAAACCTTACTTAACTAGAGGGGGGCTTCTTTGATATAAAAGAGAAAACCTTACTTAACCAGAGGGGAGCTTCTTTGATATAAAAGAGAAAACCTTACTTAACCAGAGGGGGGCTTCTTTGATATAAAAGAGAAAACCTTACTTAACTAGAGGGGGGCTTCTTTTAATGAAAACAAAGAAAACCCTACTTAAAAATCCTAATTCTCGACTTTATTTCTCTTAAAAAAACATCAAAAAAAAATGGCAACTAAAATTCGCCTTTCACGCCACGGTAAGAAGCAATACGCATTCTACCACATCGTTGTAGCTGACAGCCGTTCACCACGTGACGGTAAGTTTATCGAAAAACTAGGTACCTACAACCCTAACACAAACCCAGCGACAATCGAGCTTAACTTCGAGAGTACACTTAAGTGGATTCAAAATGGTGCTCAACCAACTGACACTGCACGTGCAATCCTTTCTTACAAAGGTGTACTTATGATGCATCACCTTAATGGTGGCGTTAAAAAAGGAGCGTTGACTCAAGAACAAGCTGAGGCAAAATTTGAAAAGTGGCTATCTGAGAAAGAGGCTCAAGTTCAAGCTAAAAAAGACGGACTTAAGGCTGACGCACTTAAAGATGCAAAGAGCCGCCTAGCTGCTGAAACCAAAGTTAAGGAAGAAAAAGAGAAAGCCGTAGCTGCTAAACTTGCTGCTGCCGCTGCTGCTGCTTCACCTGCTGAGGAAGAGGTTGCTGAAGAAGTAGCTGAAGATAACGCTACTGAAGAGACCGTAGAATCTACTGTTGAATAAGTATTTCAATAGATGAACTATAACGACAAAGCTCGAAACGCAATAGACCCAATTCACAGAATTGGTAGGGTAACCAAAGGCTATGGCTCTGAGGGCGAAGTTGTTATAAAGCTAGGTGGAGAGGGTGGACTCTCTTCACGTGAGCTAATCTCAAAAGTAAAAGAGGAGCCGCTTTGGATTGAAATAGATTCCATTGCGACTCCTTTCTTTGTTCTAGATGCCAAGAGTCAAGGTGTTGGCGCAGTAGTGGTAAGGTTTGAGTTCATAGACTCTAAACAAAGCTCATCTATTGTTATGGGCAAGGAGGTATTCCTTGAGAGCCTAGAACGAAAGAGGCATAAAGCTAGTGACTGGGGCACACTTGAAGGCTTTGAATTTAGAGAACTTACCTCGGGGCTTACTGGTACGGTACTAGAGGTCATAGAGAACTCTCTTAACACACTCTTGCTCATAGATATTGATGGCAACGAACACTTTATCCCACTTGCCGAGGAGTTAATCTCAAGCCTCAACACTAAATCTAAGGTTATATCAATGACACTTGTTGAGGGATTCTTCGATAGTGTTAATTAAAGATAGCGTGACCAAAAAGTCCTAAAAATATGCGCAAATTACAATTAAATACACGCTCAATAGTCATTATTGCACTTAGTGTAATGGCATTTAACTTCATAATTGGAATACTCTCAATTCCAGATTATCAACAAGCTGCCATAATTCGTCTTATCATAGGAACACTCCTATCTGGTGCTATTGTAGCAGGTCTACTACTACTCTACGCTACCTTTACCAAGCGTAAGTAAATCACCACAAAGCCTAGAAGGTTATAAAAATCAAGGGCAACTAGTTATTCTACTAGCTACCCTCTCTATTCTTTTTAATACGCCCTTATATAATTACGAGCGGCACTTCTCGCAACTAAGCACCTTCCATACACCAGCTGCAATCACCGCACCCGCCATAGGAGCTACAATAAACAACCACAGTTGGCTAAGTGCTAACCCTCCTTCAAATATAGCTGGACCAAAGCTACGTGCAGGATTTACCGATGTACCTGTAAGTGGAATACATACGATATGCACCAACACTAGAGAAAGACCGATAGCTAACCCTGCGAAGTTACCTGCTCCTCGCTTTGAATCGGTAGAGCCTAGTACCACTAGCACAAAAATAAATGTAAATACTGTCTCAGCGATAAGTGCTTGTACCATCTCGCCCTCACCATATAGATTAGCTCCCGTTGCTGTACTTGCGCCATAACCTCCAGTTGAGGTAAGCGCATATATAATTGCAGAGCCTAACAGTGCGCCAGCAAATTGAGCAACCATATATAACACTGCATCAGAGGTAGAGATTCTCTTAGAGAGCCACGCTCCTAGAGTAATAGCTGGATTTATATGACAACCTGAAATACCTCCAATAGTATATGCCATTGCTACTACTGAGAGACCAAATGCAAATGCCACGGCTAGTACCTGAGCACTACCTGCCTCGCACCCAAAGAATACTGCTGAGCCGCAACCCATAAGTACTAATACCATTGTTCCGATTGCTTCGGCTAAAAATTTTTTCATATTTATTCTAGTTTTTAGTTAGTAAATTCAATACTGAGATATTTGTAGATACTATGTCTCAATAGTTAATCGAGCTACATCACAAATATACTATTTTTTAGGGAATAATCCCCCCCCAGTACACTATCATTGTTATACACTGGGGCATAATCTAAAAATATATTTATATATTTGCAACAAAATATGGCAAAAAAGAGAGTCGAGGTAACTATAAAGAGTTACGGAATATACACCCGTTGGGATAGGTCACAAAAGCGAACCTTGCCCAAGATTATTAAGCACACAAAGGAAGTACCAGCTGACGTTGATATTGAGTTTGGCTATACTCTGTGTATAAGGGGTGGTAAGGGTCAGACCCTTAGTTTTGTGATTAAACACCCTCCGTTTCTTAACGAACGAGGGGAGATAACCCCTGATTTCACTGGCGAGGATATAGTTAATTCAAATGAATGGTACTTCTTTCTAGGCGATACAATTTGGGAGCCAATTGAGGATAAGTGTGGTATTTGGGAATTAATAACATCACTTAACGGCAAGGAGGTTGCTAGAATGAAGTTTACAGTAGTGTAAGAGTCATCCTATATTTTTCTCCAATTCCTCAACTTTAAGTATATCGACAAGGGGAAATATGGGGTCTGAAAACAATTATAGTGTATAACCTTTAAAAAATCTTCTAACGGTTATACACTATAATTGCATTACTACTGCCTTTATCTTTACAAAGACTTAAGATAATTATCAATGCCACGAGCGGCTGTACGCCCTGCACCCATTGCCAAAATTACAGTGGCTGCACCCGTTACAACGTCTCCACCTGCAAATACACCCGTAAGGTTACTCTGTCCATTCTCATTGACATCAATACAACCCCAGCGGTTAGTCTCAAGTCCAGCTGTGGTTTGTGCAATAAGCGGATTAGGCGAAGTACCCAAAGCCATTATCACCGAATTACACTCCAACTCAAACTCCGAACCCACCACTACCTGTGGGCTACGCCTTCCACTCTGATCTGGCTCGCCTAGCTCCATCCTTACACACTTTAAACCTCTAACCCATCCATCTCCATTTGAGAGCACCTCGGTTGGATTGGTCAACATATAGAACTCTATACCCTCTTGCTTTGCGTGGTGCACCTCTTCGAGACGAGCTGGTAGTTCAGCCTCCGATCGACGATAGACTATCGAAGCCCTCGCACCTAAACGTTTAGCAGTACGAACAGCATCCATTGCAACATTGCCACCGCCAACAACTACGACGTGTTCACCCGTGAAAATAGGTGTATCATATTGGTCGTTATACGCCTTCATCAAGTTGGCACGAGTAAGAAATTCATTTGCCGAGACTACACCATTGAGCGACTCACCCTCAATACCCATAAAACGAGGTAGCCCTGCTCCCGAACCTATAAATACTGCCGAGAAACCTTCGGTCTGGCGAAGTTCGTCGATAGTGATCGTACGTCCAATAACCGTATCTGTGATAATCTCTACACCTAGGGCACGAACTGCCTCTATCTCTTTCTCCACAATCTTAGATTTAGGAAGTCTAAACTCTGGAATACCATATTGTAGCACTCCGCCTGCCTTATGTAGCACTTCAAAGATAGTAACTCCATAACCCATCTTTGCCAAGTCTGCAGCGCAAGCAAGTCCAGCGGGACCACTACCCACAACTGCCACTCTATGCACACCCTTAACTGGCTCTTGCGACTCTGTACTCTTAGTATTGGCTATCTTCCAATCCCCTATGAATCGCTCTAGAAGTCCAATGGCAACAGAATCACCCTTTACCCCTATAATACAACTACCCTCGCACTGTATCTCCTGTGGACAAACTCTTCCGCATATACTCGGAAGTAGATTATCTCTTGAAATCACCTCGGCAGCGGTGCTTAAATCACCAGCAGCTATTGCCGCTATAAAGTCGGGTATCTGCACCCCTACTGGACACGCACCCACACATCTTGGTCGTTTACACTTAATGCAGCGTGATGCCTCCTTTGTTGCCTCTTCAAGAGTATATCCAAAGCAAACCTCCTCAAAATTTGAAGCTCTAAGTATTGGGTCCTGTTCTTGAACCTTTGTACGTATTTTATCTATTGCCATTACCCCTATCTAATATTACATTTATGTGCCTCTTGTTTTTTATACATCCCGCTTCGGCGCATAGCCTCATCGAAATCTACCTTATGCCCGTCAAACTCAGGACCCTCAACACAAGCAAAACGAACCTTGCCATCGACTGTAACTCGACAAGCTCCGCACATACCCGTGCCATCGACCATCGTGGTATTAAGACTCACTACCGTTGGAATATTTAGTTTCTTGGTAGTAAGCGCAACGAATTTCATCATAACCATAGGACCGATTGCGATTACCTCGTCAAAATTTTCGCCCTGATCCACTAAATTTTCGAGTAGATTAGTCACCAATCCGTGGAATCCCTTCGAGCCATCGTCAGTTGCTATATGTACGTTCGGAGTAAGGCTTCTGAATTCCTCTTCGAGGATTATGTACTCTTCACTCTTCGCTCCGATTATCACGTGAGGCTCTAGTCCCCTCTCGGCTAGATACTTGACCTGAGGATAAACAGGTGCTGCACCTAATCCCCCTGCTACAAATAGAAATTTTTTTGCCCTTAATTCATCCTCACCTAAGTGTATAAACTCTGATGGATGCCCCAAAGGACCCGCAAACGAAGCAAAAGTATCCCCTACATTGTACTCGATAAGTCGACGAGTTGATGATCCAATAGCCTGAATCACAATTGTAATGGTACCTTGTTCGCTGTTATAGTCGCAAATGGTAAGTGGTATCCTCTCGCCTCTCTCATCGGCAATAACTATGAGGAATTGCCCCGGCTTCGCCGAGCGTGCCATCCTCGGAGCTTCTACCTCCATAAGGATAATATGCGGGGCTAGTTGCTCCTTTTTTAATATCTTATGCATAATTGTTTGAAGAAAATATTATTGTTGTTGGTTAATTAATTATTAATCTTTGCCTAAGTTCCTTTGCACTCTTAATTGAGCGAACCGTAAGTGATAGTTTTGCACCCTCCTTTAGTCTATAATATTGAGGATTGGCAGTGACGTGTTTGACGATTTGCAGGAATCTATCACTACCATAGAACGAACTCTGTGCCTCATAGGCAAAGTATAGAGTTGCTACTCCACCCCTTATTACCACCTTATCGAAACCTAGTTTTGCAGCATCATTCTTAAGTAGTACTACCTCGAATAGTTCACGAGCCTCGGCTGGTGGCTCTCCAAACCTATCGCATAGCTTTAGTATAAACTCATCGAGTTCAATCTCGCTATTTATTGAGTCGAGTTGACGATATAGCTTCAACTTTTCAGGAGTTGAGCCTATATAGCTATCGGGTAGGTGAGCCGAGGTGTCTACCTCTACCACACAATCAATACCTCCGAGACTATCAGGTATCTTTGCTCTGAAATCATCGCCTAGTTCATCTGCCATTTCATCGTATAGCTCTGCCATTGCCTCGGCTACAATTCTCTGATATGTCTCATAGCCTATCTCAGTCATAAATCCGCTCTGCTCCGCACCTAGAATATTACCTGCTCCACGAATATCGAGATCCTGCATCGCAATATTAAAGCCGCTACCTAGGTCTGAAAAATCCTCTATGGCACGCAGTCTACGCTGGGCATCAGTTGTAATAGCATCGATAGAGGGTACTAACAAGTAACAGAAAGCCTTGCGATTGGTTCGCCCCACACGTCCACGTAATTGGTGCAAATCCGAGAGACCAAAGTGGTTAGCGTGGTTGATAATAATGGTATTGGCATTAGGGATATCTATACCACTCTCAATAATAGTGGTAGCCATCAGTACATTATACTCGCCATAAATAAAATCCATCATCACCTTCTCTAGCTCTTTAGCTCCCATCTGACCGTGACCAACACCTACTCTAGCTCCGGGAACTAACTCCTCGACAATACGTGCCATACGGTCAATACTCTGTACTCTATTGTGCAGAAAGAATACCTGACCACCACGTGATAGCTCATACTCAATCGCCTCTCGTATAATATCATCGCTGAATGAGTGTACCTCAGTTGCCACTGGTTGGCGATTAGGTGGCGGGGTATTAATAATGCTCATATCCCTTGCACCCATTAACGAGAATTGGAGTGTACGAGGAATTGGTGTTGCGGTAAGTGTAAGAGTGTCAATAGAGTGCTTTAACTCCCTTAACTTCTCCTTGACTGCAACTCCAAACTTCTGCTCTTCGTCTATGATTAGTAACCCTAAATCCTTAAATTTAACGCTCTTACCTAGCAGTTTATGGGTTCCTATTATTATATCAATTTTGCCTGCTTCGAGGTCAAGAAGTATCTCTTTTGTCTGCTTAGTAGAGTTTGCCCTAGATAGGTTTTCGACTCTAACAGGAAAATCCTTAAGTCTGCGTGCAAATGTACGAGCGTGCTGAAGCGATAGCACCGTAGTAGGCACTAATACTGCCACCTGCTTAGAGTCAGTGGCAGCCTTAAATGCTGCTCGCATAGCTACCTCTGTCTTGCCAAAGCCTACATCTCCACAGATTAATCTATCCATTGGCTCAGAACTCTCCATATCCGCCTTAATAGCATCGGTGGCAGAGCGTTGATCTGGAGTATCCTCATATATAAATGATGCCTCTAATTCTCGCTGCAAATAACTATCCTCAGTAAAGGCATAGCCATTCGATAGCTTGCGCTTTGCATAGAGTCTAATCAACTCTCTAGCTATATCCTTAACCTTACGTTTGGTTGTAGCTTTAAGTTTAGCCCACGATGAACTTCCCAACTTCTGGAGCACGGGGGCATTAGCAATAGAGTCGCCTGCTTTATATTTACTGATTCTATGCAAATTTTGCACAGATACAAATAGTACATCATTATCCCGATACGACAGCTTGATAAACTCCCGTGCTGCACCACTATTTGGGTCACGTTGGCGCACCAACCCCGAAAACTTACCTATACCGTGGTCAATGTGCACAACAAAATCCCCAACTCTTAGTGCAGAAAACTCACTAAGGGTCATACCCTCTGCCTTATCAATCTCACCACGAACCCTATATCGTAGATACCTCTCGAAGAGTTGATGATCAGTGTATAGTGCAAGGTTGATAGAGGGCATAACAAAGCCTCCGTGAAGTGTTAAGGGTATATTTTCGATTGTTGGACGCACGTCCTCGAATTTAATCTCACGAAATATCTTCTCTACACGCTCCGCTTGTTCGACATTTGGAGTCAACAGACAGGAGGTAATACCTGACTTATAGTTTCGCTCTACCTCACTAGCAAATAACTCAAAATTTCTAGAGAATGACGGTTGTGGAGTAGCACCTAACTCTATAATCGAACGAGTAGGACGATGCTCTGCGTCGGAGTTAACGGTAACGTATCGCCACTGCTCACTTTGCTTTGCAAATTCAGTGCTCGAGGTTAGAGTTGTAGCTCTATCGCTATGTGTATATCTATCCCATAGCGCATCCAAACTCTTCATCGCTTGAATAGCCTGCGAAAACCACGCAGTGGTAACACCTCCGCCTCGTGCTCTGTTTATAAACTCAGGAAGCGATACCCTTTGAGATGTCTCAACCTTATTCTTCAGGTTAGGTACAATAGTGATAGTCTCCTTGCTCTGTTCGCTAAGTTGTGAAGATGGTAGGAATGTACGAATTGAATCAACCTCATCGCCTAAGAAATCAATACGATATGGCTTATTTGCTGAGTATGAAAATAGATCGAGAATACCACCCCTTGAGGCATACTCACCCGGAAGAGTTACAAACTCAACTCTGGTAAAACCAAACTCTTCGAGGTGTTCGATAACCAAGTCAATATTAACCTCATCGCCACAGCTAATCTTTAGGCGATTGGTACTAAGTTCAACATTACTCACTACCCTCTCGGCAATAGCCTCGGGCCACGTACAAATTATTACAGATTCATCGCTCGATAGTGCATTGAGTGCAGCTGTTCGTTGTACTATACCACTAGGATCCTCACGCTTAGTATTAATTGTACGGCGATATGCAGTTGGTAGAAGAAGAACCCTATGCTCCTCTCCTCTGCTCTCTAGTATATTGTAAATATCGTTATAGAGATACGAGGCAGCATCACGACTCTCTAGTATAGCAAGTGCAACACCACCTCTATCAAGCCAGTCCAGAGTAAGGGTTATGGAAAATAACGAACCGCTTGCCCCTGAAAGTCTTATTGTTGAGCTGTCACACTGCTTGAAACTCTCAATAGCCTCGCTACTATTAATTACCTCAATAAACTTATCTATTTTCATTGATTATCTGACTCCTCTTCTTCGTTCTTACTATTTATAGCAGTTGACTTTGCCATTTTTTTTGCCAGTAGTTGTTCAGCCTTAGCCTTTAGCTTCTCATCACGTTCACTGCGACGTAACTCTCTCTCCTTGGCATTGATTATGCTATCGCCCTTGAATGTTTTTCTCAGCCTATCAACCAAATCCTTAAAGTTATTAAACTCTTGGGTAAAGTAGACACCCACACCGCTCTCCTGCATACCCTGATTCTCATCAAATCTGTCGATTGTTCTAGTAAAGCCCTTGAGTTTTAACGATCCCTTACGGTTAATATTCCACGTAATGTAGGCATCCACACTAAATGGATTCTGAGCATACGAAGCACCATTATTCTGAGTATTATAGTTACCATCCACCTCGATTGAAAGCACATCATCAATAATCTCAGTACCCGCACCTACCGAAAACTCATCAGAGGTAGTCTCACTCCTAGGGGTATAGCCAAGTCGTAAATCGAACTTCTCGTTGGAGATAAGATTTGAGAGCTGATTACTTAGAAACTCTGCTCCAGTAACACCCGCCACACTACTACCCATAGTACCAATCGAGGCTGTACCCATATCTGGCATAAAACTATTAGCTAGCATAAGTGATAGAAACTGCATTGATAACGCCTCCTCGGTGTTCAATGAATTTCTAAGTGCATTTTGAGTTTCGGCATCTGCCGAAGGAGCCTCTATTGAAAACTCTATGTCGGGGGTCAATAGCTTTCCTGTGAGGATAATACCACAATCAATATTAGCCTTACCCGTATCATTTACATCACTTGTAAGTGGAGATATAGATGTCTTGAGCTTGTATAGTGCCGTTAGATCAATATCAGGATTTGTAGGATCACCTGTCCACTGTATAGTGCCGCCCGGTTGGAGTACGAATCGCTTATTGATAATCGTCTGAAGCGTAAATAAGTAGTTCCCCTCAGTTACAGTAACAGGACCACTCATCGTAAATATATCCAACGTAGGGTTAATGTTCATCAATATCCTACCCTGACCACGAGCCTTAATAATATCACCAACCTTTGCATCGAGTTCAATCTGAGCTAGGGTATTAGGTAGTACATCTAAATTAAGGTTTACATCTATCTCTGTGCTGCTCTTATTATTTGCAACTCTGATTTTTCGACGGTATAGCCTTTGAATATTTCGCTTTTTAGTAGAGTCGCTCCTTGGCTGAATAAAACGTATAAAATTAGCCTCCTCAATATTAGATGCCCCGGATAGTGGCATAGTTATTTGAGAGTTTTTGGCGGTTTGTGCCACAATATTAATGGCCACCTTCTTATCATTACCAAATATATCGACCTTCCCCGTTCCATATGCCTTACCAAAGAAGCTACTATTATCCTCTACCGTTGTGTTAAGTGCTAGAAGATTCTCAAATTTCAAATTCACATCGTATGCCATATCTCCAAAGTTCAGGGTCGTGAACTTTGCCTTGATAGTACCCTCTGCACCTAGCCCATCTGTAATTTTTGTCTCAGGTAAAAAGAAGCTACTATTTCTCACCTCAATCTTAGCATCTTGTATTGTGTATCTCGCCTTTGTAAAGTCGATAGTGGTTGCAAACTTCTCGAACTCAATCGATCCATCAAGTGAGACATCTCCGCTGCCAATGGTCAGAGTAAGATCAGTGGCTGCATCTCCTTGGCTATTGGTTATAATGCCACTCAGCATTGGATCGAGAAGTGATAGTGGTAATTTTGGCAAATTAATATTTAGGGCCAGCTCCTCAGCAGGAATATCGTATGCGCCATAAATAGGAGAGTGACCTTCGGAGTCTTGGATCTCGAAGTCTATGCTATTATTACTATCACTCTTTAGACTCAGTAGCTTTGCACTTGCTATCTTATGACCGCTTATATCTATATCCCTAAAGTCTACCTGTGCAAACATTATAGGGGTATTCAACAAGCTCACAAGGTTAACAGAACCATCAGCATAACACTTAATATCGTAACCTAAATCTTTAGTAAAGTATGACAAAGGAGCAAGGTTTGCATTTTTTAGCTCTATTTTAACGGTATCCTGTGTTGTCTTTCCCGCAAATCCGTTGATACTAAGGCTCTCAGTCTTAGAGTAAATACTAAAGTTATCTATCGACACTTTAGTGGTATCTAGCAGTATTTTTGACGGTGATATCATCCACTCCATAGAGTCGAGCATAATGGCGGTAGGGTGTAGTTCTACTTGCAGCTGTGCTAGTCCGCTATCTAATCGTGCAAAGCGAGTAGTAGTACTCAGGTGTGCCGCATCACGCTCATCCTTAAACTTAGCCCCTAACTCAATGATATTCTGCTTTATGCTCCCTAGAACCGTGAAGTTAGGCAGATATGTATCCCCTAGTGCTATCATATCCGAGGTAGCAAAGAGTGATAACGAATCCTCAATATTACGACTATCAATATCTAACTTCTCGATCAGGAAGTTCTTGCTGGTAATATAGTCACTATTTGCCTTTAGTCTTAGTTGGTCTAGGTATGGATTAAAGTAAAAGTTGATGGATGTACCACTTGCAATTTCAAGTGAAGGCACAATAATCGAGGCAACGTTATTCGCCTCCTTGACCTGCACTAAGAATTGGTAGTAACCATCAGAGAATGGGAATTTAGTTTCGTGGGTTAGGAGTTTGGATTCTCCCTCCATAAACTCTTCGCTAATATACTCATAAGATGGAATGAAGCGTTCGAGCGAAGATGATAAGTACTGTGGAACCTCTAGGAATGAGTGTCGTCCACGAAGTGAAATATCGGCAAAATGCGAACTTAGCTTTATCTCTCTATACTGCTCAAGAGCAACTGCGTCTATATTAATTGCTGAGGTGGTAACCGTATCCACTCCATTTAGGTAGTAGATACTATCAATTTTGCCCCAACCATTAAAGTCATCGATAGAAGTACCGCTACCCTCTGCTAGGAACTTTGCCGAGAGTATCGAAACGCTATCTCTACGATTAAACCCTAGAGCAAATAGGTTTGCCTCTTTGAGGTCTACCTCGATATTATACTTCGGTAGATCGTCACTATAATCAAATAACCCATTGACATCTAAATTAAGATTACTGTCATTCGAGAGAATCTCTCCGACAAATTTCCTTGAACTAATTGCACCATCAACAACTATATCTTGGTACTTATAGTCATTGAATAGTAGCTCGCTGAGGTTGAAATCAGCATCGAATACTATTGGTTCGCCTCTTGATGCACTAAGTGAAAAGTCGCCAGAAAGTGATGTATGCCCCAGCTCCTTAATTCCTAGTGCCTGTCCTATTAAAAATTCATTAGTCGATAGATTACCAGCTAAAACAACTCCTTGGCTATCGCCTCGTATCATCTTAAACTCCGAGAGAATCACTCCCGAGCTACTCGATTTAATGTTCAATTTAGAGTTAAACTGCGAAATCCCTCCACTAAAATCCAACTTCAACTCTATGTCCTTAAGGTTAGCAATTAGCGAGCTATCGCCATAAGTTAACACCCCCCCAGAGGTTGCATAAGCAATCCCTTCTATCGCCTCGGCACTGGTCATTAACGAGGATATCTCTACATCTAACCTCGCCTTGGTAATATCTGTAATGCGCTCGATATTAAACTTCCCCCAGAGTTTGTTTCCAACATAGGATATATCGTTTAGCTCTGCACTAATCTTAGATACCTTCCCACTAAACTTAGCCTCTGAGATATTTATTGGTCTATCCTTGAAAAATTTGGCTCCTGTCAAGTAAGATAGCGTACTGGTTGAGAGTCGAGAGTCTCTAAGATTTACACCAAATAACATTGAGTCGTTAAAGTTTTGCCAGTCTGTCCACTTCTGGTTTGCTGTAACTAGATTTAGCGAATCCATCTTTAACTCTGAATTCGTTGATCGTAGCTCAACATCAGTTAGATATAACCCAGTACTATCAACCACGCATAACGTTGATTCGAGTTGCTTGAGTTTAAAACCACTCTTCTCCTCGAAAGATAAGTTACCTAGTTCAAGACCAATATTATAATTAAACACCGATATATCATCCACCTCAAGGTTAATACTCTTGAGGCTTAGATCATCAAAATTTATAGTCTGGGGCGTTGGAGTAAAACCATACTTGCGCATAGTAAACCTACCGTCAACTACTCTAAGACCATCGGCATTAAGCATAAAATTTGGAGGATTAGGATTTGGCTCCTCGGATGCAAATTTTTCAAAGAAATCATTAATATTTGAGCGTCCTAGCGAGTCGGTATATATGTTAAGTTGTGGCTCCTCAAGGGTTGTATTACCAAGTTTTATCTGACCTGTAAGAAAGTCAATATTGTCAATTGCAACCCTAAGATTCTTAGCATACAGAAGTGTATCTCCTCTATAATCCTCAATGTATAGTCCACCAAAACGAGCAGATGTGAAGAAGTCAAGTGCAACGCTGTTAACTGTCACCTTTGTATTGGCAATGCGTGAGAGCAACTCAGTTGCCTTTGTCACAGCAAAATTCTGCACAAAATCTATTTGTAGAACTATGCTTACAACAATAGGAAGCATAATTAAGAATATAATTATGCCTGATAATGAGCGAAGTATAATTTTAAATGCTCTTTTCATCGCTTTCTAGACTACAAAATTATAAAATTTTTCAGAAGTTTAACTAATTTTGCATAGTTAAAACCTCCTATTATACTAAAATAATACCTACTTTACAGATATGTACATACTAGCAATTGAATCATCTTGTGACGACACATCAGCTTCAGTAATTAACTCAACGAAGCTATTAAGCTCTATTATTGCCTCGCAAGCTATCCACGAAAAGTGGGGAGGTGTAGTACCCGAACTTGCCTCTAGAGCACATCAAGCCAATATCGTGCCTACTGTCGACTCAGCACTAAAACAGGCTGGAATTACTATCGATCAAGTCGATGCTATTGCATTTACTCGTGGTCCGGGACTACTGGGTTCACTGCTAGTGGGTGTCTCATTTGCAAAGGGGCTAGCTCTCTCAACTGGCAAACCACTAGTTGAGGTAAATCACCTTCAGGGACACATACTATCACACTTCCTTGAGCTACCAGACAAACAATATTCGCCTCCAAAATTCCCATTTCTGTGTCTTTTGGTCTCAGGAGGGCACACTCAAATTGTACTTATGAAGAGTTACTTTGAGTTTGAGATTGTTGGCTCGACCATTGATGATGCAGCGGGTGAGGCTTTCGATAAGTGTGCAAAGGTAATGGGACTACCATACCCCGGTGGACCTCACGTAGATAGGCTTGCTGCCGAGGGTAACCCTAGACGCTTTGACTTTGCAAAACCTAGAGTCGGAGAGCTTGACTTTAGCTTCTCAGGGCTAAAGACCTCATTTTTATACAAAGTGCGAGACGAAGTTGCACTTAACCCAAACTTTATCGAGGAGAATCTAGCTGATCTGTGCGCCTCGCTCCAGTACACCATAATTAAGATACTACTCAATAGAGTTGAAAAGGCGGTGACCAAATATGGAATTACCGAGGTTTCAATTGCGGGAGGGGTATCTGCTAACTCTGGACTCAGAAATGCAATAGCAGAACTTGGTGAGCGCAAGGGTTGGACAGTGCACATACCCGAACGATTCTTAACCACTGATAATGCAGCTATGATTGCAATAGCTGGTTACTACAAAGCACTAGAGGGGCAATTCGCTCCGCTAGATATTGCCCCAAAGGTTTAATTTACCACTTTTCCCTATCATTATATTTTTTATTGTTGTCCAATAAATATTAATAGAAATGACTCTTACAGCTGGGTACAGAGCCTACTATTAACTATGTAATATTGGCTATACATAGCTCATCACCTAGTAGAGTTAGAGCAGATATAATATTGCTACGGTTAACTTTACAATTACATTAAGAGACCATTGCAAAACTTATGTTTTGCTCCGCTATTGAGAGCGTTGATAGGTGGAAACTCGCATTCCGAGCTAGAGAAATTTCTTGGACACCGACGACTAGTCGGTGTCTCGCACAACCGTGCCGTAAAACTTATTGGATAGTGTAGTAGTTTACTTTAAAAATTCACCAACAACTCCCTCTGCCTCCTTGAGTGCAACTTCGAGTGAGTCATTAATAATGGTTCTATCGAAGTTCTTGGCGTGTGCTATCTCTGTTTCAGCCTTTGCAACTCTGCGATCAATAGCCTCAGGGCTATCTGTACCTCTGCCCTCCAGCCTAATACGTAGCTCCTCTACCGATGGAGGCATAATAAACAGTGATAGTGCTGCATCGCCAAATATCTCTTTTATACGCTCTCCACCAACAACATCAACGTCGAATACAACGGTGCCGTCAGCCGCCCAAATTCTATCGACCTCACTTCTAAGTGTACCGTAACAGGTGCCTGCATAGACCTCCTCCCACTCAATAAATTGATCGTCTGCGACTCTAGCTGAAAATTCCTCACCACTTAGAAAGTAGTAGTCCTTGCCGTTGACCTCTTGACCTCTAGGTTCACGTGAGGTTGCAGATATAGAAAATTCTAACTCAGGAAACTTCTTTAGCAGGTGTTGAACAATAGTTGTCTTGCCGCTCCCTGACGGTGCAGAGAAGATAATTACTCGATTTTTCATTGTCTCTTTAGGGTTATGATTGTTAGCTCTGGACGTGCGCCGAATCTAAATGGTATAACGACATAGCCTAGCCCGTCATTTACGTATAGATAGTGCCCACGATCTTCGTAAAGTCCCGAGAAATTAGGGTATAATAATTGTGCTGGACTCCACTTCCAATCGCCGATCTCGATCTTGGTCTGCATAGAGTGGGTATGACCACTGAGGATTAGATCGGGTCTAGGTGAATCAGTGTAGACTGAGTCAAATAGTGATGGACTATGGGCTGCAATTACTGTAAAGTTCTCAGATTTAGTGCTATCCATTATAGCTCGTACGTTGCTATTTCCCGCATCGGAACGAAAGCCATTATGGTGATGGTTCTTGGGGAATGAAACACCTCCAATAAGAATACTATCACTACCTCTATATATCCATTGACCACGGTTCTCTAGCAAATTCCAACCCATACTCTTTTGCTTACGGATTAAATCATTGCGACTCACCTCAGGGTTAATTGCCACAGTATCTTTAATATAGTATGCAAGATCGTGGTTACCAATGACGCTATATACGGGTGTCTTGATCTCCATAAGCTCTTTGATAAACTCATCGGTTAGCTCTCCGCTATGGATATTTACGAGATCACCGCCTTGAACAACAATATCTGGATTCTCTTCATTTATCTGCTCAACGAGGTCTTCGACCAGCTCACTCCAGCCTCCAAAGTTACCGATATGTGCATCAGAAAACAGTGCAATTTTATACCCATCAAATCTCTGCGGTACTTCATTGCTGAGAATCTCTACGTGCTCTACTCTAAGTTCTGTGCGCCCCCACACAGCACCATAGAAAAATATCAAAAGTGTTATAGAAGCCGAAATATATGCTCCCCACTTCATCCAATTAAGGCTCCAATTACGCTTAAATCTTCGTATTATCCACCTTAACGAAAACCACAAATCAATAAGTAATTTAGTAAAGAAACTTACCATAAATAGTAGTACTATCCACGTTGAAGCACCCATCCACGTAGGGTCTGCTAGAATATCACGTAGCAGTAACCACATAATCATCACAGGTAGGTTTGTAATGGCAGCTTGGGTGATAAAAATAATCTTTGCTCGTCTTGTGCCTCCTCTAAATATCGTAAGGTAGAATAGTGTCTCTACAATAATGGCAACTAAAAATAAGGTCTGTAACATCTAATAAAAAGAATAAAAATTTATGGCTGCAAAGATAGCAATTTCTATGAGATTTTCTTGATTATTACCACAAAACACTCCTTTTATTCAAATCTCTATGGAGGTTTATAAATGGTTAAGACTTGTAAAATCTTAGAGAAAAGCCCTAAAGTGTTTAATAAA
>CAYJLU010000025.1:0-16316 GCA_964371395.1 uncultured Rikenellaceae bacterium
AGTACGAATATAGGGTTATCCTTGATAATTCCCTTTGTAAAGTTTTGCCACTGTTTCATATTACTTCTCTATGCTCATAAATGTTTCGTATGCCTGTTCAATAGCCTCGATATAGGCTCTAGAGGTAATCGTAGATGCAGTTATTGCATCTATTTCTCCACCATCTTTCTTAACTGCAAGTTTCATTTGCGATGGATCCTTACCTTCAAATTGAAGTGAGAATTTAGATTTAGACGGATCAATTTTATCGCCTAGTCCCGGGGTCTCGGAGTGTTGGAGTACCGAAATTTTTGTTATTGCACCCTCTGGTGTAAATCCTGCAAGCAGTCCAATTTTACCGCCATAACCATTATTCGAGAAGCACTCAATTGCGTATCCGACTACTTCTTGCCCACTCTTTGCGCAGTAGACCATTACACTATCAGCCCCTACGGCAACTTTAAATGAGTCGGCCGATGGGTTATTATCAAACTCTGGCATTACCTCGCCAATAGCGGCGTTTGTCTTAGCTAGTTTAGCCGCTGCTATCGGCTCCTTGGTCAGAATATACATACCTCCAACGGCTGCACTCGCCACGGCGGTAATCACGACCAATACTAGGATCATATTTTTAAGTGTACTATTCATAATTCTCTATTTTTTACCAAATCTACGTGGTTTTAGGTACATATTTAGTAGTGGTACAGTAGCGTTCATAATCAGGATTGCAAATGACATTCCCTCAGGATACGCACCCCACACACGAATAAGCATTGTGATAATACCAATACCTATGGCATAGACTATGGTTGCTCTTCGACTCATAGGCGAGCTGGAGTAGTCCGTTGCCATAAAAAATGCGCCGAGAATTGCACCGCCCGCAAATAGATGGAATAGGACATTTGCATAGATATCAGGGTTAATAAGGTATAGCACCTCACTAAATAGAGCCATCGATCCTAGTACAAAGACTGGTATATGCCAAGTTATTACCTTTCTTATGATTAGGTAAACTCCACCAATAAGCAGTAGCAATGCGCTCATCTCGCCTAATGATCCTCCGTGAAGACCAAATAACATATCGCTAATCTCAGGTAGTGCACCAACACCCTGCTCTCTGAGTAGTGAGAGTGGTGTTGCTCCACTCACCCCGTCGAGAGTAAATAGAGTCATTGGTACAGGGAATGAGATCAATAGGAATACACGTCCAACTAGTGCAGGATTGAATGGATTGCGTCCAATACCGCCAAAGCTCATCTTGCCGACACCTATGGCAACCAACGAGCCTAATACAACTAGCCACGGTGAAATTTCGGCTGGGAGGTTGAAGGCTAACAACATACCTGTAACCACTGCCGAGAGGTCATTGACCGTATTAGGTTGCTTTAGTAGGAATTTGGTGATTACCCACTCAAAACCTACACACGAGGCTATCGCCACTAAGTTTACTAAAAGTGCGTCGACTCCATAGGCATATATCGAGAATGCGAATGCAGGCAACATTGCAATTATTACATCACGCATAATTCTCTGCGTACTACCGCCAGAGTGTAGGTGAGGTGAAGCTGATACTATTTTCATATTTCTTGCTTGTAGTTTCTATTCTATAAATTTTACTTCTTAGTAGCGGCTGCTCTAAGTGTTGTTAATGCAGAGACTTTCGCTAGGCGAATATAGTCCAATAGTGGAATCGCCGCAGGACAGCTAAATGAGCAACATCCACACTCTATACAATCGTGCGCTCTTTGCTCAACGTATCTATCACTCTTCGAGAACTTCGTAAGGCGAGTGATTAGATACGGTTCAAGTCCCATAGGACAAGCATCCACGCACTTTGCACACGAGATACAAGCACTACTCTTTGCTCTGTTTGATTCCTCTTCAGGCATAATAAGTATCCCAGAGGTACCTTTAGTGGTTGGGGATTCTACATTACTCATAGCTCTACCCATCATTGGTCCACCGTTGATAACCTTACCTTGGTAATCTGTCTCAATGCCACAACAGTTCATTAATTCGTTTATAGGTGTTCCGACTCTTACCAGTAAGTTCTTAGGATTTGGAACTCTCTTACCGGTCACTGTGGTGATTCTCTCGAATAGTGGTTTGCCCTTCTGTATCGCCTCATATATTGCCACAATAGTTCCAACATTGTGAACCACTGCACCCACCTCAATCGGCAGAGCACCGCTAGGCACTTCTCGACCACAAACAGCTGCAATTAATTGCTTCTCACCTCCTTGTGGATATTGAACCTTTAGAGGTACGACCTCAATGCCATCATTAACCTTACCCTTTAGGTACGTTATTGCATCTGGCTTATTCTCTTCTATACCGATGTAGCATTTATTCACACCTAGTGCACGCATAACAATACGGCAACCTACTATGAATTCATCTGCCCTTTCAAGCATAAGTCTGTGGTCTGCTGTGAGGTATGGTTCACACTCGACACCGTTAATTATAAGCATCTCAGCACTCTTTCCGGGAGGTGGAGATAATTTCACCCCTGCTGGAAATGTTGCACCACCAAGCCCTACAATACCAGCATCGGCCACTCTCTTTACAATCTCTTGAGGTTCAAGCACACACTCCCCCTTTAACTCCTCTGATCTATCTATGCTCTCAAGCCACTCATCGCCCTCACGCTGTATAGTAATGGCTGTCTTACGAACACCTCCACCATCCTTAACCTCGTCAATTGAGAGTACTTTACCACTAATGGAACTATGTACTGGTGCGCTTATAAATCCTCCTGCCTCTGCAATAAGTTGCCCTACCTTTACCATCTCACCCTTAGCCACTACTACCTTAGCAGGTGCGCCAATATGTTGAGACGTAAATATAATGGCTTTATCAGGAAGTGGAGCAGCCTCTATCGGATTCTGTGCGGTAATCTTATGGTCGTGGGGATGTACCCCTCCAATAGGAAATGTCTTACTCATCTTTGTTCGTTTCTTCAGTTTGTTTAACTTCTATGGTGCTCTTCTCTACCATAGGTTTCTCGGCAGCAGTTTTTTCTACTACGGGCTTTTTGGGTGGGAATCCAACCTCTCTGATTGCAGATGTAGGACATTCCGACACGCACTTTCTACATAGGCGACACTTATCTGCATCAATATATGCTAATGAATTAGCCAAAGTAATGGCTTCAAATGGGCAAGTCTTCACACACTTACCACAGCCAATACAAGCTGCCTTACAAGCCTTACGAGCAACACCTCCCTTGTCCTTGCTTGAACACTCTACATAGATTCGTCGTCCTCGAACTCCATTTTTCCTAAGCTCTAATACCATCTTAGGGCACGCCTTAACACACGCCTCACACCCAGTACACTTCTGTTCATCAACCTCGGGAAGTCCTGTTAGTGAATTAATGGCAATAGCTCCAAAGTTACACACTGTAACACAATCGCCGCCACCTAGACAACCCCACGTACAGTCACTCTGACCACCATACAAAGAGGCAATAACTGCACAACTCATTGCGCCATCATAGTGCGAAGTCTTAGCTCTATTTGAGCAAGATCCATTACACTTCAGCACTGCAATCTGCGGATCACGCTCTGCGGCTGCCTTACCTAGATGTTCAGCAACAGCCTTCATTGTATCGGCTCCACCCACAGGGCAAAATAGTGACGATATATCCTCGTTCTCAACTAGAGCTACGGCAAACCCCCTACATCCGGGGAATCCACACCCCCCACAATTAGCTCCGGGTAGCAGTGTTTCCGAAGTGTCGATACGAGGATCCTCATAGACCTTAAATTTTTGGGACACAAAGTAGAGTATTATAGCGGCAAGTCCTCCAAGACATACCAATACTACTATCGTGTAGATAAATACTTCATTCATAGTTTAGATTGTTTTATTATCCCCCACAATGGTAACGCCAAGCGAGCGACCAATTGCGAAAATTTTAATAAATAGATAGTACACAGCCACAGCTCCTATGGCTATAAGCCCACTACTAAGTTCCGAGAATCCAAACTCTTGAAGCAATAGTAGTAGTGCAATGATAATAAAAACAGGCATAAGATAGGCAAGTAGTACTGCTTTGAGCCCCATTTGTGAGGAGATCTCAATAGTAATACTATCGCCGACCTTAAGGTCGGGATTGTTTGAATAAACGGAGATAGTCTTGCTCGACTCAGCTGTGCCACACACCCTACGGGCTGCGCACCCTTGGCAGGCATCACCACACTGAATCTTACACTCTAGCTCCCCGTCCCTAATAGAAATAATCTCGGCTATCTGTTGCATATATTGCTACACACCAATTTATTGAAATTTGTTTGTTTATTGATTTTACAAAGATAGTATTATTCTTTAAAATATCAAATATTTTTGCATAGTTTTACATCATACTACGTAGCAGTAGTATGATGAATTTCAATTCAAACATTTATATAAACTAGAGTCACCGAGATACAGAAATTTAATCCTTTTGCTGATAATTAAATAAAACATCTCAAGAAGTGCATAATTGTTAATTTAATAGCCTACAAAAAAAACAATCCCTCCTCTAGATATACTAGAAGAGAGATTGTTATCTGAAAGAGAAAGCTAAAAAATTAAGTTTCTCTTAATCAATTTATAGAAGTGCGTTTGTTGCACGAACTGCCTCTGCACTCTTCTCGAATAGTGCTTTTTCTTGGTCAGTTAGGTCAATAGTAAGGATCTTCTCAACACCGTTTCTACCGATAACCGCTGGTACACCGATACAGATGTCGTTCTGACCATACTCACCCTCAAGGTAACAACAAGAAGCAACAACCTTCTTCTGATCGCAAACAATGCTCTCAACAACATAAGCTGCTGCTGCACCCGGAGCGTACCAAGCCGAAGTACCTAGAAGACCTGTAAGAGTAGCACCTCCAACCATTGTATCAGCAACTACTTTATCTAGAACCTCTTGGCTAGCTAGTGAAGATACTGGAATACCCTTGTATGCAGCCTTAGAGATAAGTGGAATCATAGTAGTATCACCGTGACCACCAATTACCATAGCTTCAACCTCGTTAGTGTTAACCTCAAGAGCTTTGCTTAGATAACACTTAAAGCGTGCTGTATCAAGAGCACCACCCATACCAAATAGTTGGTTCTTTGGAAGACCAGTAGCCTTAAGAGCTAGGTAAGTCATCGTATCCATTGGGTTAGATACGATAAGGAAGATAGCCTTTGGAGAGTACTTCAAACACTCAGTTACTACCGACTTCACGATGTTAGCGTTAGTACCGATAAGCTCTTCACGAGTCATACCCGGCTTACGTGGAATACCAGAAGTTACAACAACAACGTCTGAATCAGCAGTTGCTGCGTAATCGTTAGTCACACCAGTAATTTTAGTATCAAAATCAGTTAGAGTTGCACATTGAAAGATATCAAGAATCTTACCCTCAGCAAATCCTTCTTTAATGTCAAGAAGAACAAGTTCGCTACACACCTCACGGCTAGCAAGTACATTCGCACAAGTTGCGCCTACGTTACCAGCGCCTACAACAGTTACTTTCATAATTTTGTTTATTAATAAATTGTTTTTGGTTATCTCTATTTAATAATATCTTGATACGCCGCTGCATCCATAAGCGCATCTAGATCAGACGTTTCTGCCACCTTAACCTTAATAATCCAGCCCTCGCCATAAGGATCTGCATTTACTGTCTCAGGTGCATCATTTAGCGATTCGTTGAACTCAAGTACCTCACCACTAATTGGCATAAAGGCATCTGAGACGGTCTTAACGGCTTCGATTGTACCGAAAACCTCGTCTACTGCAAGTGTCTCGCCCACTGTTGCAACATCAACAAATACGATGTCGCCTAGTTGGCTTTGAGCAAAATCTGTAATACCGATAGTGGCGATATCGCCTTCAACACGAACCCATTCGTGATCCTTCGAATAACGAAGATTTGTTGGAATATTCATCTCTTTTTAGATTTATATGTTAATGATTTTTTAGTATAAATTATTTTAGAGTTCAAAGATATATCTTTTTCTGTGAATTTCCTAACACTAATCTTCACCCACTATATATTTTTACAATTACGGTTGTAAATCATAGATTGCTGGCTACAAAAATCACAAGAAATGACCACTAGCCAAGTAGTATCTTTAACTTCTTCTACAACAGAACACAGTGAAAGAGCATTTTGTTATTCTTTTAGGTTTTTCAGATGAATATCTATTGCCTTTACCGAGATATTTATCTCCCAAATCATTACAAAGAGCGACACTGCAAGCAGTAGCAGCGCAACACCGAATAACCACTCTGCAATGACTTGCAAAGAGATATAGAGTAAAAACATTGCAACTACACAGAACAGCAGGCTACTGATACCAAATATCTGCATTGCTTGGGTTAATCTCAATCGTCTTCTAAGGTTAGAAATCTGCTCCATATAGGCGATATTAGGTTCCTTTTCGTGCTCACTTTTCAGTCCTCGAACCACAGCTGCGTATGAGAGGAATCGGTTGGTGTAGGCAAGCAATATTAGTGAAATCGCCGAGAATAGCAAGGAAGGTGTGGTAAGTTCTAACATTTTTATTAAAATATTTTATCGTTTAATATTTATTATTTTTGGCAAAGGTATATATTTTTTCATAAAAATCTAACCTAAGAGTATTGATATGTTTATGGGCGAAAATATACAAACTTACATAAAATATAGATTAAATAACACTGTATCAAAAATATAGCCAATATTACATATTCATACCAATACAATACTTAAAAATGCGATTATACGCGCTTCAAAATAGTACTACAAAACAAAAGCAAAAAAAACATTACAACACTCTATTTTCCAACGTAAACTACTGAAAACCAAAACAATATTTTAGTTATTTTATTTGCTTTTTTGAGTTCATAGCATTATCTTTGTTATAAAGATATTGTATCCGATGAATCTTGATGGATAGTGTTTCGATATTACCCAATCTTGCTCTCGAATAGAAGTGGACGAATATTTTTATATCACCGCAAATTTTTATACTGTTATGAAGAGCATTTTATTAAAAACAGGCGCAGTAATACTCCTATTCGCCTTAACCCAATTCCTACTATGGTTATTTGGGGTTGTAAATATAGATATGCCTGCTGTTAGCATACTATTTAAGGTCATTTTGGTACTAATGGCATTCCTCGCTGGTGCCCTTAGTGGACTTAGCCTTATGAGCAAAGTGCCATACGTATGGAGAGTCAACTCATTTAATATAGCAGTGATAGTGCTAATAGTGGTTTTTGTTCTAAACTTTGCCATAGAGATACCTCACGAACTATTCGTTTCGGTTATCTATGTCGCAATTCCGCTAATATATGGACAAAGATACGTTCTAAAACGACCTACGGGACACAGCTATGTGGATAATAGAACCGATGAGGAGATGTTTGAAGAGCTACTAGACGGCACAAGAGAAATCACTGATGAGCAGATATATAGTTGTAAAACTCATATAGTTGCACTATTCCTTAACTGTGCGATGGATATAGAACAAATTCGTGCAACGGTCGGCTCAACTATTATTGAATTTCATATCTACTTAACCTCTAGACCATCTAAATGGCAAGTTCAAAAGCTACGCAAGATGGTCAATATATACTATCGAGTAGTCGAGGTTAAGTCGAAGTGTATATCAGTTGAAATGCCATACAGAGCACGTAGACCTTTCTCGCTAGAGAGCGCACTTAGAAGTGAGTCATTCTATGGCTCTACGGCTAAAATTCCACTTATTATAGGTAGCAGTTCTGAGAATAGCGTGGTGATTTCAGATCTCAGTACCCTACCACACCTTATGATTGCGGGAGGTAGCAACCATAGCCGCCTGAGAATACTGTCGCTATTCTCAGCTACACTACTCAACCTGAAGAGTAAGGATAGGCTAAAGCTATTCTTCGACGGTGCTGAGAGTAACTTCAGCGAACTACACCCAGATATACTATTTGCAGGCAATAGCCTTAAGTCTGTTGCGAATGAGATGTACAGACGGTACGAAGTTCTAAGATCTGTGGATTGCAAACATATTAAAGAGTATAATGCGCTGAGTAACACACCTGCACTTCCTTATATTATTATAATAACATCCTGTGATGTGGATTGCAACTCGCTTCACACTCGACTTGAGGTAATCTCATCCGAAGGGCCAAATGTTGGTATGCACATAATTGTTGCTATTGACGAGTTTGAATCCCTAAGCGAAAAGATACTTAACAACTTCCCTGCTCGACTCGTACTAAAGGTTGAGAGTGAATTGGAGTCTAAATTAATACTCGGTGAGGCGGGAGCTGAAAAGCTCCTCGATAGCGAAGATGCACTATTTCGCACCAAAAATGGCATTGAGCGTGTACAGTGCACTAGCTCTAAGTCTAACAACTCTCTAGATAGCCAATAATAGAGATAGAGAGAATCAAAAAGAGTCAGATGTAGTCACAGTGACACAACATCTGACTCTTTTATCTCTGTTACTTTACTCTCCTTAAATCGTAAGCGATAGGTCTATTGCATCCACTGGACAGACTTGTAGGCAACTACCACAATCGTCACATCGAGATGAATCTACAATAAAATAGTCCTTACCCCGTGATATTGCCTTGAATGAACATATTTGCAGACACTTGCCACAACCAATACACCTCTCTGTGATACGAACACCTGCCTCGTTGTATGTTGCTCCTCCAAATGCAAAGCGTGTGCGTAGTACCTTATGGTCACGATGCTTCATCTCAAAGTCATAATCGAAAATTTCGCCCCTAGCACTCTCTATAATAAAGTTGCCATTTGCCATAGCAGGATACATATCAATATCTCTTGCCGCCACCTCTAACATCTTATTACTCTTCGCCTTTTGGCGTATCTCCTCGGCAGATAAGTAGCGTAGTTTGCCTATGAGCCTAAATGTGTAGCCCGGGGCAAATTCAGGAATTGCTCCAACATCTTGGTGGTTGAGTATACCACCTCCATAGTGACCACAGATTGTAACCTGAAGCGTCTCCTTGAGCTGTCTGCCATAGGGTTTATTGCCCATCGTGCGAAAGTAGATACCCTCGTTATCAAAGCCATTAAGATGAGCAATGCGTGAGTGCACCTCACCTTGGTGGATTGTAGAGAACGTTAGCAGTCCGATGCGGTCGGCATAACCGTATATATCCTCGATTGTCATTCTATTATTCTGTTTGTTTACGTTTTACAATAGCCGCTGTCGCTATAAAACTATCAGCTTTAGGATAGTTTGCTTTAGTCAATAGTGATACTACAACATACAGCAAGGTTGAGGTACTAATACCAATTATAGCTTGTTTTGCCGAGGCAATTTCCCAATGTACAGGCAGGTCAATCCCCACTGCTACAAGTAAGTTATATGTTGAGAATATAAATCCAAATACCATAGACACTAACGCTGCGGTAGCTGTTCCTCTTCGCCATATAAATCCGCCTATGAGTGGCACGAATGCCCCCGTTGCGATAAAGTCTGCACCAATCCACGATATTGTAAGCACCGAGGTAATCTGCGTACCAATAAATAGTGCGAGTACGGCGATTATTAGTGTAGAGATACGCCCTATATATACGTAATGCGTAGGTGATTTATCGGGTTTAATGTATCTTTTGTAGAAGTCGATGGTTAGAGCTAAGGCTCCAGTATTGAACATTGAATCCATTGTCGACATTATTGCGCTAGATAGTCCAACAAATATCAGTGCACTGAGTATTGGGTTATCAAGGCCAAGTAACATTGATGAGACTACCCCACCTTCGGGAACCTCAGGGTAACTCACCAACGAAAACATCCCCGTGAGTGTTACCATCAGGTATAGTGGAATAAACACCATAAAGCTTATACCCATCATTTTACGTGCGCTACTAGGAGTGCGTGCAGCCGAGATTCTCTGCCATACATTAGCCTGAATCATCCACGACGTTCCAAAGGTAATAACATAGGCTATATTATCACCAATATTATGCATAAATGAGGTGTACCCAGCCGTACTACTTGAACTCTCTAGCATACTACCCCACCCACCCGAACTATCATAGGCCATATAAAATAGCAGGATAGAGGCAAAAAGAAAGAATACGAATTGAAATAGGTCGGTTAGAACAACTCCTCTAAATCCACCAAATATAGAATAAACCAAAACACACGCCGTACCAATAATAGCCCCTAAGCTATATGACACTCCAAAGAATACTGAGAAGAATTTAGCTATGACAATAACTTGAATTGCCGCGCCTATTGTCATAAAAACTATGATAAAGAGCGTTAGCATAAGTGCCGAACGACTGTCGTACCTGCGCTCTACCATCTCAGGTTGCGAGATGTTGGCAACTCTACGGATTCCGCCTGAGAATAAATACATAAGTGCTGTTGCGATAAGCACTGGCACTCCATATATCCAGAATGTACTCAAGCCCTCTTTGTTTGCATCATCAACAAGGTCAATAGCCGAACCTCCACCCCACCACGAGGCAATAAAGGTAATGGCTAGTATCCAAGATGGTAGCGAGCGACTAGCCAAAAAGTAATCCTCCGAACTCTTACTCTTCCGTGTTCTATAACCAATGTAAGCCGTAATTAGGGTATAGAGCAATAGTAATAGTGCAAGGAATAACTTATTAGGATGTCCATTCATAGTGGCGGTGTGTATATCTATTTAATTTTATATCCCTTAACCTCTATCATCTTCTCTGCATAACGCTTGCCAAACTCACGAACTCCTGCTGAATTAAAGTGAGTTCTATCATCCTGAACCCCGCATCCCTGCGAATTAACAACATAGGCAGTGGGTATAACCTCTGGTAATGTTACTATGATTTCATTCATCGAGGCGCAGGTTCCCTCTGCGCTATGAGGCACAACCATACCTGCAATAAGTGGCACATTTTTAGCCTTTAGCCCCAAATCTTCGAGTATATTCCCGTACACAGCTTTGACATATTGAGGCCACATCGTATCCCCATTATTAGTTTCGCCTTGATGGAGAATAATACCCTTTATCACACCATCTTTTTGAGCTATACGTGCCATATCTATAAGTCTGTGATATGGACTCCCTCCATAACCATTAACCTTCCTTATAAACCAATCTTCATTGTATGTATTTCTAAAGTCGAGGTACTTTTCCTTGTCAAAGATACGAATATCTGAGCCACCAATAGCAACGCTTATTAGTCCAACTTCTATCTTTTGGGGCAATCTCTCCACTAGAGTTCTACCGAAGTAGTCTGAGATTGACAGTCCCACGTGTGGTTGACTAAGTGGTGGAGTTGCTGCATACCACTGCCCAATTCTACGAGTACTCTCCAATTTGGTTGAATCCTCAGCAGTTGGCATCATATAGAATCTCCACGGGACACTTCTATCCTGCTCCTCGATAGTTGCAGAACCCTCCATATTGGATTGACCGATACATAGATATATATGAAAATTAGGATCTTGAGCCTTTGCAGAAATAGTTAAAGCAAAAAGTAAAATCAAAGTTGTTAGTTGCCTCATTATTCCGTAATTATATTAAATAAAATCAATAAATAATTTAATTGCCATACCCATTAGAATAGCTCCACCAAATAGCACTGCCCAGCGGCCAATAACCTTACCTATGGTACGTCCTAGTACTACGCCAGCTAAGGTCATCAATAGAGTTACTAATCCAATTGTTACCGATATAATTATAATTTCAGCTACCCGTGACACACCTCCAAAGTAGCAAGTGGTATTGGCTATTGCGGCTCCTAGTATAAGTGCATCTAGACTAGTTGCCAATGATAGTGCTATTGTCTTTTTCAGCGACAGGTTGAAAAAAGTGCAATTATCGTCACTTCTCTGCGGTATCATTATCCCGTCATAGATCATCTTAGCCGCTAGTAGTCCAAATAGTAGTGAGGCTATAATATCGTTATAGCCAAGAATATATCTCTGCGTTAGTTCAAAAGCCACTACCCCAACACCTGTTAACAGTGTATGGAGTATTCCAACGAAGAGTGCAAAGCGAATAGTTTGTCTGTTTACCCTTGCACAAGCTGCTCCTAGGCCTAGAGATACCGCAAATGAATCAACACTAAGTCCTAGGGCAACGAGTAGAAGCAATGTTATGGTCATATACTATTGACCCAATATCCAAGCAAAAATCAGTGGAGCAACGATTGTAGCATCACTCTCGACAATAAATTTAGGAGTATCAACATCTAGCTTACCCCAAGTAATCTTTTCATTAGGTACTGCTCCTGAGTATGAGCCATAAGATGTCGTTGAGTCCGAAATCTGACAGAAGTACGCCCAGAATGGAACTTCCTCCCACTCAAGATCCTGATACATCATCGGCACAACACATATAGGGAAATCACCTGATATACCACCTCCAATTTGGAAGAAACCTACCCCAACTCCTCCTGAATTAGCTCTATACCATTCTGTTAGATATATCATATACTCAATACCACTCTTTACCGTAGAGGCTTGCAGTTCACCCTTGATTACATAAGAGGTAAAGATATTGCCCATTGTAGAGTCCTCCCATCCCGGAACGATAATCGGTAGATTTTTCTCGCAAGCAGCTAACATCCAGCTATCCTTCGGATCAATCTCATAGTATTGCTCTAGTTCACCACTACGGATTAGGCGATACATAAATTCGTGTGGTAGAAGTCTCTCTCCTGCGGTATCAGCATCTTTCCAAATTTTCGAGATATGGCCTTGAAGTCTACGGAAAGCCTCCTCCTCGGGTATACAAGTATCTGTAACACGGTTAAGGTGGTTGTCGAGCAACTCACGCTCTTGCTCAGCTGTTAGGTCACGGTAATTTGGGATTCTCTTATAGTGTGAGTGTGCAACTAAGTTCATTAAATCCTCCTCAAGGTTAGCCCCAGTACAGGTAATAATATGTACTTTGTCCTGACGAATCATCTCAGCGAGTGATACACCGAGTTCAGCTGTACTCATAGCTCCACCCATAGTAATCATCATCTTACCACCATTATCTATGTGTGTTTCGTAACCTTTAGCGGCATCCATTAGAGCAGCTGCATTAAAGTGACGATAGTTGTGTTCAATAAATTGAGAAATAGCACCACGTTTTTTCATTGTCTTTTCCGTAAAATTATGTTAAAAAATCCGTACAAAGTTACGGAACTTTCACTATCTTTGCAAATGGTAGTATTAATTCTTATATAAATATAGATATTCTTAATGGAACTTATAGAACAAATTAGAGAACAAGCACGTAGCAATGTAAAACGTATTGTCCTTCCTGAGGCTACTGAAGAGAGAACTCTTCGTGCCGCTAACGAAATTATCGAAGAGGGTATAGCCGAAATAATCCTTATCGGCTCGAAGGAAGAAGTTGAGGCTTGTGCTGTCAAGTGGCAGTTGCCATCTATCCATAAGGCCACTATTGTGGATCCTAAGTCGCACGCAAATAAGGCGAAGTACGTAGATCTTATGTTAGAGATCCGTGGCTCAAAGGGATTGAGTCGTGAAGTTGCCGAGGAGCTTATTGAGAATCCACTATATTTATCCGTACTGATGATTAAGGCGGGTGATGCCGATGGTGAAGTTGCGGGTGCGAACAATGCCACTGGTGATGTTCTACGCCCAGCATTTCAATATGTTAAGACAAAGCCGGGAGTATCTGTTGTCTCAGGAGCGATGATTATGATACTAAACGATAAGAGCTACGGGCAAGACGGTATGATGGTCTTTGCAGACTGCGCTGTGCACCCGAATCCAACTGCCGAGGAGCTTGCACAAATTGCAGTTAGCACAGCTCGCACCACTAAAGCCATTGTCGGATTCGACCCACGAGTTGCAATGCTATCGTTTTCAAGCAAGGGATCTGCAAAGCACGAGATGGTAGATAAAGTAGTGCGTGCAACAGAACTTGCACGTGAGATGGCTCCAGATATTGAAATTGATGGTGAGCTTCAAGCCGACGCTGCTATTGTTCCGGGCATTGGTGCTGCTAAGGCTCCGGGTTCAAAGATTGCAGGGCGAGCAAATGTACTTGTATTCCCAACACTTGAGGTAGGAAATATATCATATAAACTGGTACAGAGAATCGCTGGAGCAGAGGCAGTAGGGCCAATTCTTCAAGGTATGGCAGCTCCAATCAACGATCTTTCTAGAGGTTGTTCGGTAAGCGATATCGTTTCACTTGTTGCAATTACAGCGTGTCAAGCACAAGCTGAAGAGAAGTAGTATAAACAAACCAAATTATTGTAGAGAGAATTATGAATATTTTAGTATTTAACTGTGGTAGCTCATCTATTAAGTATCAACTCCTAGATGTACAGTGCAAGGGAGATGCAGTACTACTTGCCAAAGGGCTTGTCGAGCGTATTGGCCAGAGCGAGGGAAGATTGGTACACAAACCCGAGGGTAAAAAACCATTTGAACTTGTTCAACCCATAGCAGACCATTCGGTAGGTATTAATCTACTACTTCACGCTCTTATTGACGAAGAGCACGGAGTGATCGAGAGTCTAAGTGAGATTGGAGCCGCTGGTCATAGAGTTGCGCACGGTGGCGAGTACTTCACTGACTCGGCTATTGTCAATTATAAGGTTAAGCAGGAGATTGAGGCTTGTTTTGAACTAGCACCTCTGCATAACCCAGCTGCACTTAATGGCATTCTCTCTGTCGAAAAACTACTTCCAACTATCTCGCAAGTTGCAGTATTTGACACCTCTTTCCACTCTTCGATGGATAGTGTTAATTACCTCTATGCTATTCCTTATAAATACTATGAGGAGATGCGTATTCGTCGCTATGGATTCCACGGCACATCGCATAAATTTGTAGCACAGCGTGGATGTGAGATGACGGGGCTTGATTTTGAGAACTCTAAGGTTATAACCTGCCACATCGGTAACGGTGCATCTATCACTGCCATTAAGGGAGGTAAGTCAGTGCACACCTCAATGGGATTCACTCCAGTAGATGGTCTGATGATGGGTACTCGTTGCGGAGAGGTAGACCCCGGGGTACTTCTTTACATAATGGAGAGAGACCACCTTACACCAGCACAACTTAACGATTTGATTAACAAAGAATCAGGACTAGCAGGAGTTTCGGGCATTGGTAGTGATATGCGTGATATTGTTAGTGCCGCAGCCGAAGGTAATGAGCGTGCTCAATTAGCTATGGATATGTTTACTAGTCGCCTACGCCGCTATATCGGTTCTTATATCACTGAACTAGGTGGTGTTGATTTGATAGTATTCACTGGTGGTATTGGCGAGAATGAACCATTTGTAAGATATGATGCACTTACTAATCTAGAGTCGATCGGTATTATCCTTGATACTGAGATAAATGATGGTCTTCAAAAGGGAGATGATGCAATTATTACTACCGCAGAATCAAAGACTAAGGCTGTGGTAGCTTGCACAAACGAGGAGTTAGTGATTGCAACTGACACCTTTAGGCTTCTATATGGCGATACCTGTGAAAACTAGAATACTTTCTATTGCTGGCTCTGATAGTGGAGGCGGTGCAGGAGTACAGATCGATATAAAAACAGCTCTATCTATTGGCTGTGACTCTTCAACTGTAATAACAGCCCTTACCGCACAGAATAGTGTAGCGGTAAGGGCTGTTAGTCAAGTTAGTATAGAGATGATCGAAGCGCAATTTCGGGCTGTTCTAGATGATTTTCAGATAGATGCCGTAAAGATAGGTATGGTTGGTGATGCACCTACTGTTAGACTCATTGCAAATTTACTAGACGAGTACAAACCAAGCAACGTGGTAATAGATCCTGTACTTGCAGCTACTTCTGGTGGTAAGCTAGGGAGTGAGGGGACAACAGAGGCTATTTTGGAGTACTTTGTGCCTAGGGCAACTCTATTAACTCCTAATCAGGATGAGGCTGAGATACTCTGCTCTATGGATAAGGGAGCTATTTGCGGGGATGAATCAGCGGAGTATGTGTGGGACAGTCTCAAGAGTTTGGGACTTAAAGCTCTGCTTCTAAAGGGTGGTCACGCAGCTACGTGGCAGAAACAAGGTGTGATAGTAGACAGATTATACAACGATAGTGGAATTATGGATATTATCGGACAGCGTATTGATTTACCTTTGAAATCTACCCACGGAACGGGTTGTACTCTTAGCAGTGCTATTGCCTCATATCTGGCTCTTGGTTTTAATCTCGAAGAGGCATCAAATAGAGGAGTTTCATTTGTTCAGCAAAAATTACGAAATATCTTAAATGGATAAGATGGGGGGGGGGGTGAATGTACACTAGAAACATTGACTAAGCAAGATGGTTGGGGTGGTCACCCCAACCATCTTGGTTTTTGATTTTGGACTGGTTCGCCTTGCAGGCTCACTCCTTTTTCATT
>CAYJLU010000026.1:0-15850 GCA_964371395.1 uncultured Rikenellaceae bacterium
TTTTCATTACTCTAGTACAATAAACAAATCCGAGTGCCGGATGGCACTGCCCTCGACAGGGCGGGAAATACTTCGCTTTTCCTCTTTCATTGTACTAATCAATATTAGTGCTGTCCGATAAAAAATATTAAACTAAATAAACCCCTCATATCATAACAAAAAAATAGAGTTGATACTTCAAGAAAGTAACAACTCTATGGAAAGTAACTATGGAAATATAACACCCCCCTAGTCAAATAATCTTCAAACTATACTACACTATGCAAGAAATCCAAGTAGAATACCTGCGGCTACGGCTGAACCGATTACACCAGCAACATTAGGACCCATAGCGTGCATAAGTAAGAAGTTTGTCTTGTCGTAGTGGTGACCTACCTCCTGCGACACACGTGCCGAGTCAGGAACAGCCGATACACCTGAGTTACCAATCAGTGGGTTAATCTTACTGCCCTCTTTGAGGAATAGGTTCATAAACTTCACAAATAAGATACCCGAGATTGTTGCTACAACGAATGATGCAGCACCAAGGACAAATATCTTCAGTGAATCCCAAGTTAGGAATTCGGTTGCTTGAGTCGAAGCACCCACGGTAAGACCCAGCAGAATCGTTACTATATCGATAAGTTGGTTCGATGCTGTAACGGCTAGACGGCGAGTAACACCACTCTCTTTAAGTAGGTTACCGAAGAATAGCATACCTAGCAGTGGTAGACCCGATGGTACTAGGAATGTCGTTAGAAGCATACCGATAATTGGGAATAGAATCTTCTCACGCTCAGATACCTGACGTGGAGGTTTCATACGAATAACACGCTCTTTCTTGTTGGTAAGCAGCTTCATAAGTGGTGGCTGGATAACTGGTACCAGTGCCATATATGAGTATGCCGAGATAGCAATAGCACCCATTAGCTCTGGAGCTAGCTTAGAGCTCAGGAAGATAGCCGTAGGACCATCCGCTCCACCGATAATACCGATAGCACCAGCCTCTGCTGCCGTGAATCCGAATGCAAGTGATGCCACATACGCCCCAAAGATACCGAATTGTGCCGCAGCACCGATAAGCATCAATTTAGGGTTAGAAATAAGTGCTGAAAAGTCAGTCATAGCCCCGATACCAAGGAAGATAAGCGGAGGGTACACACCCTTAAATACCCCGAAGTAGAGGTAGTTAAGCACAGATCCTTCCTCATATAGACCGATTTGATAGCCGGGCACAAATGGGATGTTACCCACTAGGATACCGAATCCGATTGGCACCAGTAGCATAGGTTCAAACTTCTTAGCAATACCCAAGTATAGGAATATCAAACCCACCACTATCATAATAAGGTGACCCGGGGTTGCATTAGCAAAACCTGTGAAACTTAGGAAGGCTTGGAGGTTTTCAAAAATAAAATCCATTTCTTAATCTTTAAATTACGTTAAAAGTCCTTACCTTACTAACCAATGGTGACAAGTACATCACCCTCAAGCACAGAATCACCCTTACGTACCTTGATAACCTTAACAGTACCATCTCTATCTGCCTCAATGTTATTCTCCATTTTCATAGCCTCAAGAAGCATAATTCTCTGACCTGTTTTAACTACATCCCCCTCATTAACCATCACATCAAGTATAACTCCCGGAAGTGGGGATTTAAGGTCGCCAGCAGCAACCGAAGCAGTAGCAGCTGGAGAGCTAGTGTTCTGTACAGCTGGATGAGCCTCACCAGTAGGAACTACCACTGGGCGGATAATTTTAGGAGTCTTGCTTACTGGACGAGCACGTAGGCCTTCAACCTCTAGTGAGTACTCAGTGCCATTGATAGAGACCTCTGCCGATTCGTTCTCGACATTCTTTACAACTACGGCATATTCATTGCCGTTTATCTTGATTTTATACTCTTTCATTGTTCTTTTGCTTTACAATTAAAGTGGCACTGTTTTCTACCACGTCTTTTTGTTAGGTATTTGTCTTAGTGAGTAGATCTTAGAGCTCCACGGAGAGTACGCTCTAGCTACTTTGTTTATGGTTACTACATTGCTCTCAATATCGTGGATATCATCCTCGTATAGTCTAATAGCAAGTGCAATAGCTGCTAGCTCTTCGCCAGTTAGCTCTCCCTCCTCTACTGTTACAGGAGCTTGGATAGCCGCTGCTGCTTCTGCTGCTGCTGCCGCTTTGCGCTCTTTGCGACGAGTGCCACGCTGCATAAGCTTACCCACATTCTTGAAAATAAGGTAGAGTGTTAGAAGGGCTGTGAATACCACCGACATCGCTGTAATTGCCATAGCGATACCATTTGGGTCATTTTGGCTAAATACCTCACTCTTCTTAACTTCAACCTCAGTGCTGTTAGTCTGAAGCGGAGTTACATCGCTAAGTATCGAGAGCACATAGGTGTCTTCTTCGTGGTCTTTAATCCATCCTAATGAAACATCATTGTCCATATCGGCAGTGTTGTAGCTGATCTGGTCGATAATATTTTTACCACTTTGGTCTAGAAGTTGAAGGGTCTGCTCAACCTCTGTTGAGTCAGTAGATCCTAGTTTGAAGTCAGTGTAGAATGTACCCTTATTTGTACTACCGTCTGCAAAGAAAATCACATATCCCTGTGGAGGAATAGCTGTGCGTGCATCATTTGAAGGTATTTTATAGGTCGTAGTGTCACCTTGACTCACTAGGCGAATGTTCATTCCTGCGATGTTGGTGTTAGAGTAGCTTGTGTTGAATAGTTCAATCCAGCCTACCTTGTGACCAAAATCATCGACATAGCTATCAACATTCTTTACTAGAATCTCGTTGATGCGAATCTTACCTACCCCTTGCGCTGCAGCACTAAGGCTGAAGCACAAGGCGCAAATTAAAAATAATATTCTTTTATTCATCTCTTTAATATTGTTGAATAGTCTCTCTTTAAGATCTAGTGATTAAAGAGGTATATTAGAGTGCTTCTTAGCTGGGTTTACAACCTTTTTAGTTGCCAAAGATTGAAGCGCACGGATAATACGGAAACGAGTATTGCGTGGCTCTATAACGTCGTCGATATAACCATACGAAGCGGCAAGATAAGGATTAGCAAATTTCTCACTGTACTCTGCCTCTTTAGTGGCAATAAGTTCAGCTTGAGCTGTTGGATCCTCAACTGCTTTAATCTCACGAGCATTAAGCACCTCAACTGCACCACTAGCACCCATTACTGCAATCTCGCCCATTGGCCAAGAGTAGTTAATATCGCCACGTAGGTGTTTAGAGCTCATTACACAGTATGCTCCACCGTATGCTTTACGAAGAATGATTGTAATCTTTGGTACAGTAGCCTCACCATACGCAAATAGTAGTTTCGCACCGTGATTAATAATACCGCCATATTCCTGAGCTGTGCCCGGCAAGAAGCCCGGTACATCAACAAGTGTAAGGATCGGAATATTAAATGCGTCACAGAAGCGAACAAAGCGTGCTGCCTTGCTAGATGCCTTAATGTCTAGCACTCCTGCAAGATACTTTGGTTGATTAGCGATAATACCAACGCTCTGACCATTGAATCTGGCGAATCCTGTAACGATATTTTGAGCATACGCACGTTGACTCTCCATAAACTCGCCATTATCAACAATAGCGTGAATAACATCTAGTACATCATATGGTTTATTTGCATTGTCTGGAATAATCTCATTTAGAGAGTCCTCCATTCTGTCGATATCATCTGTACAGATGGCTAGTGGAGCCTCCTCAAGGTTATTTGACGGCATATAGCTCACCAACTTACGAACCATTTGCAGCCCCTCCTCCTCGGTATCACTAACGAAGTGTGCTACGCCTGACTTAGTAGAGTGTACCGATGCACCTCCTAGTTGCTCTTGAGTAACTGTCTCGCCTGTTACAGTCTTAACAACCTTAGGTCCAGTTACAAACATATAACTAATACCCTTATTCATAAGGATAAAATCTGTAAGTGCTGGTGAATACACTGCACCACCTGCGCAAGGACCCGAAATTACTGAAATTTGAGGAACAACACCAGAGGCTAGGATATTACGCTGGAATATCTCAGTATAACCACTAAGTGCATTTACAGCCTCTTGAATTCTAGCTCCACCCGAATCGTTGATACCGATAACTGGCGCACCGTTCTTCATAGCCATATCCATCACCTTACAAATCTTCTGTGCGAATGTCTCAGATAGTGAGCCTCCAAATACAGTGAAATCTTGTGAGAATACGTAGACTAGTCTACCATCAATTGTACCATAACCAGTCACTACGCCATCACCAAAGTACTGCTCCTTCTCTAGTCCAAAGTTAGTACAACGATGCTTAACGAACATATCAAACTCCTCGAACGAACCCTCGTCCAATAGAATTTCAATTCGCTCTCTTGCAGTTAACTTTCCCTTTGCGTGTTGTGAATCGATACGCTTTTGCCCACCACCAAGTTTAGCTTGCTCTCTTAGGTCAATGAGCTTTTTAATTTTGTCGCTATTGATACTCATCTCTATAATTTTTAGGGGATTAAATTACTCAGTACAAAGTTCTGTTAACACTCCTCCAGTTGATTTAGGGTGTAAAAAGGCGATATTAAGTCCTTCTGCACCCTTGCGTGGAGTCTTGTCTATGAGTTGGATACCAGCCTCTTCAGCCTCTTTGAGCGACTCCTCTAGGTTGTCAACTTTGTAGGCAATGTGGTGTACTCCTTCGCCCTTCTTCTCGATGAATTTAGCGATTGGGCTATCGTCAGCTGTTGCCTCTAGTAGCTCAATTTTCACCTCTCCGATCTTGAAGAAAGCTGTCTTTACCTTCTGTTCTGTTACTTCTTCGATGCTATAACATTCTGTTCCAAGCATCTTTTCCCATACTGGGATTGAGACTTCTAGGCTTTTAACTGCAATACCTAGGTGTTCGATTTGTGTAGGTTTCATAGAAAATTTGTATGTTTTATTTAAATTTTGTTTAATTTCTTGAGATATTTACATAATATATACACTCATAAGTTACAAAGGTATTGTTTTTATTTGAACTTTTTTAGAATATTCAAACTTTTTTAGTGGTAATTGAAAAATATAGATTCTTTTGGAAACATTTTATTTCATAACACTCCTAAGGTAAGCGATTTATCGCATCTATGTAAGCCTCTACTGCTGCCACTATCACATCTTTATTCGAACCAAAACCGTGAATTAACTTCTCTCCATTATCAAGAGTAATATTAACCCGCCCAAGATCTCTACTGCCTCGGCTGAAAGGTTGTATAATAAACTCCCACGGCACATAGTCCACACTCAACAACTTCCTCACTGCATTAAACGCAGAGTCAATAGGTCCATCTCCGCTACAAGTCTCACTACACTCCACGCCGTCAATACTCAATACTACCGTTGCTCTTGGGCTTTGAGTGCCTGCTACAACGTCGAGATTAACCAAATGCACCTTGCGAGATTCACGTACTATATCAATGTCAGATATAAGAGCTAAGACATCATCGTCGGTGAAGTACTTATTCCTCTCCGATAGCACCAAGAAACGTTCATAGACCATATCTAATTCCTGCCCTCTAAGCCTATAACCTAAATCTAATAACTTACTTCGAAGTGCTGCCCGACCACTCCTTGCAGTCAAAATGATATTGTTCTCGGTCAAACCTATATCCTTTGGATCGATAATCTCATATATATCACGACGCTTCAATACGCCATCTTGATGGATACCCGAGGAGTGAGCAAAGGCATTTCGACCAACAATAGCCTTATTGCTTTGAACAGGCATATTCATCATTGTGCTTACTAGTCGTGAGATAGATGTAATATTTTCTGTTACAACTGAGGTTTCAAATCCGAGTTCACTGTGCGACTTAAGTGCCATTACTACCTCTTCAAGGGCAGCATTCCCAGCTCGCTCGCCTATACCATTAATCGTACACTCTACTTGCCTTGCTCCAGCTGTGATTCCTGCAAGTGAGTTAGCCGTTGCAAGTCCTAAATCGTTATGGCAATGGACAGATAGAGTTACATTATCAATATTTGGTACTCGGTTACGCAGCATCTCGATTATTGCACCAAAGTCCGAGGGAAGGCAATAACCCGTTGTATCAGGAATATTAACGACCGTTGCCCCTGCCCGAATAACTGATTCGACTATCCTACACAAAAAGTCGCTATCAGCACGCCCCGAATCCTCGGCATAAAACTGCACTTCATCGACAAATCTACGTGCTAACTTAACCGATTCGACAGCACGTTGCAAAATATCCTCTTGGTTACTCTTTAGTTTCCCTTGGATATGGTAGGGTGAAACTCCAATACCTGTGTGAATACGCTTATGGCGAGCATAGCGTAGCGAAGATGCTGCAATTTCAATATCGCTAGGAATGGCTCGACTAAGAGCACAGATAATTGGACTACGAACTATCTTCGACACCTCTCTTATGGTCATAAACTCCGAAGATGAACTAACTGCAAAACCAACCTCAATTATATCAACACCTAGGTGCTCTAACGCCTCGGCAATCTCTAACTTTTCAATGCCTGAGAGTTGACACCCCGGCACCTGTTCACCATCACGAAGTGTTGTATCTAATATTTTAATCTGATTCTTCATAATAATTATCCTCTAAAGTATCGGCGAGTCATTCTCCACTGTAAAACACCTCTTGTAAACAAAAATATAATAAATGCTAACCATAGTGCACTATTACCAATATGGTCAACCGCTAGAAAGTAGACAACGAAAAATAGGGCAGTAGCACCTAACATTGAATCCCTGAGATACCTAGAGAGTGTCATACCTACAAGCACGCCATCCCATAGAAACGCCGCAAAACCACATATCGGAATAGCAGCAGCCCAGAATATATACTCACTGGCAACTGCAAGCACTGGCACGCTTTGAGTGAAAATTGTAAGTAAATTAAAACCAAACTGAATGTATAGGGCTGTAAATAACAGTGCTAATACCAAGCCGATATTAAAGAGTACTTTAACGGCTTTGCGTAGATTTACACTATCATTAGCACCATAGTACCTACCCGTGAGAGCTTCCCCTGCATATGCAAAACCATCCATAAAGTATGAAAAGAGTGTAAATAACTGCAATAAAATATTATTTGCCGAAAGGTAACTCTCGCCAAAAGTACTACTGGCCTTGGTAAAGTATGCAAAAACTGCCACTAAACACAGTGTTCTAATTAATATATCAATATTAAGGGTAAAGAACTCCTTGAGTCGTCTACCGTTAAATATTTCACTTACCCTCTGGAGATTTAGAGCTAATAAAACCTTTGTATATCCAAAAAGCACGACATATAGAGAGATTAAGACACCCACCCACTGCGCAATAAGAGTTCCATAGGCAACTCCATCCAATCCCATAGATTTAGTAATACCAAAATAGTAGGAAAGCGAGATATTAACAATGTTAATAACTATTGCTACCCACATAGGTGTTCGGGAGTTCTGCATTCCGATAAACCACCCTTGAAACACATAAAGCGAAAGGGTAGCTGGAACAGCCCAAATCCTTATAGAAAAGTAACTTGACACGGCACGCTCCACCTCTCTGGAACTCTCCATAAACCATAACGACCACTCCTCGATGGGGTATTGAAATATTAATATTACCGCAGCTATTAATGTTGATAACACAATTCCTCGTAGCAAAACAAGTGCAGCTTGAGTAAAGTCTCGCTTGCCAAATTCCTGAGCTGTTAGTCCACTAGTTCCCATTCTAAGGAAAGTGAGTGTATAGTACACCATATTGAAAATAGTTGTACCAATTGCTATTGCAGATAGCATCGTATCACTGGCAAGAAGTCCCACAATCGCTAGGTCAGCCATTCCAACAAGGGGAATAGTGACATTAGATATGATATTGGGTACCGCCAGCGAACAGACTCTTTTATACATTGTTAATATCTGTAAAAGGATAGTTAAAAAGCTCTATTTCACCTTGATTAAGTGTTCCATATGCGGGTCTTTCAATCCACTCTCCTAGCACCATCATCTTTTTATTAACATCGAGATCGTAGAGAACTTGACAATGAAGATGTCCATAAATAAAGTAATCAATATTAGGATCACCTTTAAGTATTTCCTTTGATACCTTCACCCAGTTATCACTCTGTCCTGTAAATATATGCGCTACATCTCCCTTCTTCTTTCTATTGGATTTGCTCCACCCCTGCCCAAGTCGCAACATAAAGTCGGGATGGATAATTCTCTGCCCTATCCAGCGTGCTAATTTACTTCTTAGGACTATCTCTAGAAATCTAGAGAAACCTCTATTCTTATATTGTGTATCTCCGTGAGAGAGGAATAGTTTTTTGCCTTGCCTTTCGATAACAGCAGATCCTATATGTATAGTGATACCTATTTCTTTATTGAGGTAATCGCCAACCCAAAGGTCGTGATTACCAGTGAAAAAATGCACAGGTATTCCACTCTCTGTAAACTCTTGTAATTTTGCTAGTATCCTAACAAATCCTTTAGGTACAGTTCTATTCCATTCAAACCAAAAGTCAAATATATCACCGAGCAGGAATAGTTCATCGCACTTATCTTTGATAGAATCGAGAAAATTACAGAGGTGTTTTTCACGTTCTTTAGAGGAGTGTGTGCAGTATTCAAGCCCTAGGTGAGTGTCTGAGATAAAGTATATCATATATGTTAATAACTTTGTTAAGTTGGTGTAAATTCTGTGAAATAATGATGTTTAAAGAGTGTTTATATTTATATTTTAAAAATCGAGATATTTTAATAAGGTGAATTTTTGTGTATTTATTATCAACATTCACTATTGAATAATGTTAACTAAACAATCGTTATAATGTTAACTACACAACCTACTATAAAACGCTGTTAGTTAATATAATAACTGCTAAATTATAGTGTTATCAACACAATTAACATCTATTATTATTGTTATGTATTATTTAATTTTATTAATATATTAATATAAAAGAATAAAAAATATATAAAACTCAAACTGGGTAATCAACATAAATCTACCCCAAAAACCCCAAATAATATCTACCCTAAACTAAATACTTTAATGAATACTATCAATAACACTAAAGACTCACACCAAGGTTGTAAAGAACTAGGCTTCTTGTATTGCGTCTATAAAAACGTCAGTGCTTAAAGTTGACTGCTCGCCCGTGGTTAAGTTTTTAAGCGTCACAGAGCCTGTTTCTCGCTCGTTCTGACCTATGAATACCATATATGGAATGGAGTGTGTCTCGGCATAGTCAAATTGCTTCTTTAACTTCTCAGAGGTAGGGTATATCTCCGCTGATACTCCCTTTGAGCGTAATTCAGTGATAATTCTCAGCGATGCCAATTCATCCTCACCACCAAAGTTAACAAATAGTACCTTTGAACCTAAATCTATCTGTGCTGGGAACAAATTACCCTCAACCATTATATCATAGATCCTATCTGCACCAAAACTAATTCCCACACCCGAAGTGTTTGCCAAACCAAATATACCTGTTAAGTCGTCATAACGCCCCCCTCCACAGATACTACCCATAGTAAAGTTATTTGCCTTTACCTCAAAAATAGCACCCGTATAGTAGCTCAAACCTCTGGCTAGTGATAGATCTAATTCGATTGCAAGTTTACACCCAATAGACTCAACGTAACCAAAGATTACACGCATCTCATCTATACCCTCACACTTACCTATAAGTGATTCAATACTGGCTAACTTCTCAAGGTTAGTGCCACTAAGAGAGAATATAGGTTTTAGCATCTCGACACCTTGCTCTGAAATTCCCCTGCCAATAAGTTCATTATATACACCCTCCTGGCCAATCTTGTCAAACTTATCAATAGCAACGGCTATATCTACTAATTTATCCTCAAAACCAATATACTTAGCTATCGATGCTAATATCTTTCGGTTGTTTATCTTAAGGGTAACCGAGATATTTAACCTCGAAAATACCATCTCGACAATCTGCGCAAGCTCAACCTCACAGATTAATGAACGACTACCTATTACATCTACATCACACTGTATAAACTCACGGTACCTCCCCTTTTGTGGTCTATCAGCTCGCCAAACAGGCGCAATCTGGTACCTCTTAAAAGGAAAAACTATATCATTTCTATGCTGAACAACATAGCGTGCAAATGGGACAGTAAGATCATAACGAAGCCCCTTTTCACAAATTTTCGAAGCATTCTTTAGCTCTTCATCCGTGAGTTTTGCACTATAATCACCACTATTTAACACCTTAAAAAGTAACTTATCGCCCTCTTCGCCATACTTTCCCATAAGTGTAGATAGGTTCTCCATAGTAGGGGTTTCGATAGGTGAAAATCCATAGAGCTTGAAAACAGAGCGTACAGTATCGAATATATAGTTGCGCTTTGCTACCTGTGATGCGGAGAAATCTCGTGTACCCTTTGGGATTGATGGTTTTTGTGCCATTGTATTATTTGATTTATAGGATAAACACTTTGAAAAAGTGTGTTAATTAAAAGTTCAAAATTAATACTTTTTGATGATATTACCGCAAATCAAGTGATGAAATGTTATCCCGTAGTACTAAAGCATATCGAGAAGTTCTAATACAAAGCTACGGTTTTGGATCTCGGGATGGGGGAGTATAAGTCGCTTAGAGTTATATGTAATACCAGTTCCCGAACATTGGTTATTGTTATAATAGTAGAGTAGGTCTATATCAATAGTTCTATCGCTATATGGTTGTTCACGCGAGGTGCGCTGTACACGACCTAACATTCGCTCTATTGATTGAGTGCGATCAAGTACCTCGATAGGACTATAATTTGTACTTAGAACCACTATCTGATTTAAATATAGATTGCCACTGTCGTACCCAACCGCCTCGGTCTCAATCTCTGAGGTAGAACCTATCATATCGCCCACCATCTCAACGAGGTGGTGACGAGCGCAACGTAGTAGCTCATTGCGATTGTTGAGGTTACTTCCTAGTAATAATACTACGCTTTGCACTAACTAAAATTTTGCTCACCATAAGGGCGAAGTGTGTAAATATAATCTTCGGAGCACCGTTCTGTCGTATCTGTGCTCCTGCTAACTCAAACTCTCGAAGTAGTTGTTCGGTGGTCAGTTCATTGACGAACTGAGAGAATTTCTTAGCAAAATCTAAGACCTCACCACTAACCTTACTCAACCCCTCAACGCCTATGCCTATAATATAGCACTCCCTAATCAAAGAAATTGAGTACTCTATAAATGCTTTATGGTTCTCCCTGCCGATTGTAGCAATAGACTCAGCCCAATCAAAAAGTTCAATGTATTTACCTTGGTATGCCTTGCGCATAAGTTTTGTGAAAAGTTCATAAAACTCCTCACCCTTACTATCTTTACCAAATAGTACTTCACGTATTGGGGGGAGTGATATTGCTTGTACTCTGGAGCGAATTGTAGCAATAACTCTATCGGGTGTCTCGCTCACAAATAGAAATAGAGTCGCAGGCGGGGGTTCCTCAACGAGCTTAAGAAGTGTATTTGCCGCAGCCTCTCCCATCCTTTCAGGTAGGTACATTATTACGATTTTATATCCACCCTCAAAGCTCTTGAAACTCAACTTACGTATAATTTCATTTGCCTCCTCCTTTATAATAATACCCTGTTGATTCTCAATGCTTATATATTCATACCACTGATTTTCAGTAAATATACCTTTGGTTTCGCCTAAAAACTTCCGCCATAAGGTTATAAATTGGTCAGATACAGGTTTATCTGTGACCCTTCCCGTGGCTGCTGCTAACTTTGATTTATTGACAGGAAAGATAAAGTGTAGATCTGGATGTTCTAGCCTAGAGGTTTGATAGCACGTAGGGCATACCTCGCAGGGTTCGCTCTCTGTGCGATTAGGGCATAGAATGTAACGTGCATATGCGATGGCAAGAGGTAGTGCTTCGGTGGTGTTGTCGCCAGCAAATAGTTGAGCGTGAGGTACTCTTGAGTGCTGAACTCCACTAACTAGACGTTTTTTTATCGTTGTGTGACCGTCAATTGACGAAAAATTCATAACTTTACGCTTTAATTCAGATAAAATAAGACTCCAAAGGTATCAAAAAACTAAAAGCTATGCAACAGATAAGCAGAGAAAAGATCGCAAAACTACTAACTTCGACTGATACAGAGCGAGAGGTAGTTGTAAAGGGATGGGTTCGTACAAAACGTTCGGGAAAGAGTGTTTCGTTTATTGCCCTAAATGATGGTTCGACAATCAATAATATTCAAGTCGTGGTAGAGGGTTCAAAATTTAGCGAGGAGCTGCTAAAGGATGTAACTACTGGCTCTTGTGTGAGGGTTCAGGGTCTATTGGTGCAGTCTCAAGGTGCAGGACAAGGAGTTGAAGTACAGGCTAATGAAATTGAACTATACGGTACGGCTGATGTAGACACTTATCCACTACAAAAGAAGGGGCATACCCTAGAGTTTCTACGAGAGATTGCCCACCTTCGTCCACGCACTAATACTTTTGGTGCTGTGTTCCGTATTCGTCACGCAATGGCTTATGCTATACATAAGTTCTTTAACGATAGGGGTTTTTACTACTGGCACTCACCGATAATCACAGCTAGTGATGCAGAGGGTGCAGGTGCTATGTTTCAGGTGACAACGCTGCCACTTGGCGAACTTCCTAGAACTGAGGATGGTGCGGTGGACTATGCGCAAGACTTCTTCTCAAACCCTACAAACCTTACAGTCTCAGGGCAGCTAGAGGGCGAACTAGGAGCTATGGCACTAGGCGAAATATATACATTCGGGCCTACGTTTAGAGCTGAAAACTCTAATACTCCCCGACATCTTGCAGAGTTTTGGATGATTGAGCCAGAGATGGCATTCTATGAGATAAAGGAGAATATGGATTTAGCCGAGGATATGTTAAAGTACCTTATCGACTATGCTCTAGAGCACTGTGCAGATGATATAGCATTCCTCGAAAAGATGTATGATAAAGAGCTAACAGAGCGTTTACGACACGTAAGTAGCAGTGAATTTATCCGCCTTACCTACACTGAGGCTGTGGAGATATTAGAGTCAGCGGTTCAGAGTAAAGTCAAAAAATTTGAGTTTAGAGTAGGTTGGGGTCTAGACCTTCAGAGTGAACACGAGCGTTATCTTGTGGAGGAGCACTTTAAGTGCCCAGTAATAATCACAGACTACCCTAAGGATATAAAGTCATTCTATATGAAGATGAACGAGGATGGCAAGACAGTTCGAGGTATGGATGTTTTATTCCCAAAAATTGGAGAGATAATTGGTGGTTCTGAGCGTGAGAGCGACCTTAATACCCTACTTGCACGTATGGATGAGATAGGTGTTCCTCAGGAGGAGATGCAGTGGTATCTTGACACACGTCGCTTTGGTACAGCTCCTCACAGTGGCTTTGGTTTAGGATTCGAGAGGTTGATACTCTTTGTGACAGGAATGTCAAATATTCGTGACGTAATTCCATTCCCTCGCACACCGGGTACAGCAAATTTTTAATCCAAAAAATTTGAGTAAACACCTAATTATATGCTAATATAAAGTTAAGAGTAGAGCACAGTAGGGTTCTACTCTTTCAATATAAAAGTGTATTGTGGCACGATTTTTGCAATTATATTGTTCAAAACCTTCTAAACCCAAATAAAATAGACTATGGCACTAAGTCAATCACTAACCCAAAGTCAACTTCAAAAACTATCGCCTCAGCAAATCCAAAGTATTAAACTATTGGAACTTCCAACGCTACTTATCGAGCAAAGGATTGCAAGAGAAATAGAGGAAAATATTGTGCTTGAGGAGCAGGAAAAGAGCGATGAATTAAGTGAAGTGACTGCACAGCGTGATACCTCGCTGGAGGAATACATTAAAGCCGAACAAGCTACCGCATCATATAAACTGAGAATCAATAACAAATCAGCCGATGATGATTCACGACCTCGCCAAATCACAGGTGGAAAGTCGCTTAATGATTATCTGCTGGAGCAACTTTCGTTCCAAAACTTTAGCCAAAGGCAGATGAGTATAGCCGAATTTGTTGTAGGTAGCCTCGATGATGATGGGTATCTTCACAGATCCACCACAGCTATTGCCGATGATATAGCCTTTAAGTTATCTCTTGATGTCACCGATAGTGAGGTTGATGATGTAATAGCAATCGTACAGCAAATGGAGCCTTTTGGAATTGCCGCTAGATCACTCCAAGAGTGCCTGAAAATACAGTTGCTCTCGCTCAGAGACCAAAGCAATTCTACCCGCATTGCACTGAAAATCCTGTCAAATTACTTCAATGAATTCTCAAAGAGACATTATAGCCAAATAATGACACGTATGGCAATAAGCGAAGAGGAATTACGTGATGCTATCGAAGAGATAGTCTCGCTTAACCCAAAGCCTGCCAATGGCTACGCTGATGAGAGTACTGGAATTAGTAGTCCGACGATCATTCCTGATTTTAAGTTAGAGTATAATGAAGAGTTGGATGAGTTTGAGCTTGAGATGGGAGGTAGGCCGCTTCCTGAGCTTCGCATTAATCGTGACTACCTATCTATGGCTGAGAGGGCACTAGCACTACGTAATAAAGAGGCTCACGATAAAGAAGCAATAGAATTTGTGCGTTCAAAGATTGAATCCGCAAAGTGGTTTATTGCTGCCATTAAACAACGAAGAGATACTTTGCTTGCGACAATGAGAGCAATTTTAGAGTTTCAGCGTGAGTACTTTAAGGATGGTGATCAATCTCAGCTAAGGCCGATGATACTTAAAGATATTGCCGAGGCTACGGGATTTGACATATCGACAATATCAAGAGTTGTGAATTCAAAGTATATTGACACTCATTTTGGTGTGTATCTATTGAAATACTTTTTCTCCGAGGGTCTAGCAACAGAAGATGGAGGGGAGGTTTCAACACGAGAAATCAAAAATATTATATCCGAGTGTATTAATTCAGAGAGTAAACGAGAACCTCTAACCGACGAGGCGTTAATGATTATGCTCCACGATAGAGGATTTAAGATAGCCAGACGAACTGTGGCTAAGTATCGAGAGATGTTAGGTATACCAGTAGCAAGACTTAGAAAAGAGTTGTAATTTTATCTGCACGTGAATATGTATTGATACTATTTTGTAAATATAGTTGTATTTAGTTGTTTTTCTAATAAATATTACCTATATTCGCTTATAATTAACCCACTATAATTTTAAGAGTATTAATATTGAAATTTTTAAAGAATCGGAGGTGAGCTATGGAAACACAAGTAAAAACAAGGTACTCAGATACTGAACTTGCGGAATTTAAAACTATTATCCTTGCTAAACTTGACAAAGCTAAGGCGGATTATGATCTGTTACGTTCGACAATAACACATAGTGGAAGTAATGGTACTGATGATACATCACCAACGTTTAAGATTCTTGAAGAGGGGGCAGCAACGCTCTCTAAGGAGGAGAGTGGAAGGTTGGCTCAGAGGCAGTATAAATTTATTCAAAATCTTGAAGCAGCACTAGTTAGAATTGAGAATAAGACCTATGGTGTATGTCGTGAGACGGGCAATCTTATTCCTGCCGACAGACTAAAGATAGTTCCTCACGCTACTCTATCGATAGAGGCTAAAGAGGCGGGTGCAAAGTAGTATCTTTAGGAATTATATGTAGTATTATATCGAAATGATCTTTAATTTCTTTGTGAGTATTACGATATTTTAGGAGTTATAATAATTAAGTAGGTTAGAGTTATCTGTATATAGATACTCTGACCTATTTTTGTTTATTATCGGTACACGTTTTTATGCTATGAGACCGTTGCAATGCGGCGATATTTTAAAGATAACTCAAATGACTCTTCAGTCACATACTTAGGTATGCTCCTTTCAGAGCCCTT
>CAYJLU010000027.1:0-15572 GCA_964371395.1 uncultured Rikenellaceae bacterium
ATTTTGGTTTTAATACATCAAGATTCTCCCTTGCTATAATCAAAAAAGGGTGGGAGATTTAACCCCAACCCTTTTTGTATATCAAGCACTTTATAGCAGTTAAGTAATGACTTAGTGCTCCGTTGCTTTATCATACTATATTGACTGTGTCAATAATTGAGCTATTCTTTGGACGTTTATCTGCTCTAGGCAAGCATAGTCACCTCTAAAACAGTCCTTATTACCGAAAATTGAGCAAGGTCGACACTCTAAATCCACACTAACCACATCCGACTCACTTTGACCTAAGCCCAGAAAACCCGCATAGATATGTGTTGCACCCCATACCGAAACAACTCGTACTCCTAAAAGAGAACATAGGTGCATAGCAGACGAATCCATAGTTAGCATTACATCGAGCGACGACATTAGATCCATTTCCTCTGCCAGACCAACCATACCGATAGCCGAAGTACAGTTCTTATACCACGCAACCAACGAGTCGGCAATCATACGCTCTTGGCTACCCCCGCCGAATATAAATATCCTTGCCTTTGGGTCAATCTCTGCGATGAGTTCAATAGTCTCTCGTAGCTTACCTAGCGGTAATTGCTTTCCACGATGCTTTGCAAATGGAGCAATGCCTATCCAACGCTCAGACTTAACCCCTGCGAATTTAGGAATTGGCCTTACTGCGTGCGAGCGTCTAGATGTTGAAATATCTAGCTGATAACCCGCCCTGCGAAATACATCCGAATACCTCTCAAATGAAGTCTTTAACTGCCTTAGCTCTTTATCCTTCTTACGAACCAGCGATCTCTTTTCCGATCTCCCCTTATCTAAGGTGTAGCAAGGAGTCTTGGTCTTTTTGAATAGTAGCGTTAGAAACTTACTATATAGTTTATCGTGGAGATCAATGACCCCATCGAACTTATATTTAGCCCTTAGCTCCTTAAATAATCTATATATACCACCTATTCCCTTATGTCGTCCTTTAAGTTCTATGTCGAAGAATTCAAAATTATTAGAATCCTCCACACCAAAGAAGAACGGACGATAGAACTTATGGGTGAGCATTACTATCCGTACCTGAGTACCATACCTTCTTACTACCTCCTCTACAATAGGTGCGGTCATTGCTACATCACCCATTGCCGAGGAACGTATAACAAGTAGTGTCTGCATCTCCTACTTCTTAGCGTAAAGCACAGGGTTTAGTGCAGGGTCGTTGTACATTTTCATCTGTTTGTAGGTTTTAATGTACTTTCTACCTGCTTCAATATCAGCTATTAACTCTTCGATTGCACCTGTAAGATCTTCCCACTGCGTTAGAAGTACCTCAAGTTTTGATTCACAACTCTCTCTCTGCTGAGTTGTAGTATCAACCCTCTCGGCCTCGACTCTCATATGGTATATCTTTAGCGATAGAATGGATAGGCGGTCAATCGCCCACGCAATAGTCTCTGTATTTAGCTTTGCATCATCTAGTATCTTCACTCCGCTGTACTTATCCAGAAAGTAGCTATCTAGAAACTCAACTTTATCAGTTCTATCTTGGTTTGAGCTGTCAATCCTACGCTTAATAGCTAGAGCCTCAATAGGGTCAATATTTGGATTGCGAATAATATCCTCAAGGTGCCACTGAACCGTATCAATCCAATTCTTATGTAGCAGTAGCATTTCAAGCGATCCGTGCTCATATGGTGTTGGCATAGTAGCGTCTACATCATCCGTTAGATGATAAGTGTCGATGGTGCTAAAGAAAATTTCTTTGCAAAGTTCTGTGAATTTCATATTAATTATAAGTAGTGTTATTTTTAGTTCTCTATTCTAGTTTAATCTTATGAGGTCTCCAATTCGTATCTCTCGTTTTTTTAGGTCTGGGTTGAGTCTAGTGAGTGCTGAGAGTCTAATGGCATATCTTTGTGATAGGCTGTGGCGACTATCACCCACCTGAGCGGTGTATAGTGAAGCTGTTTTGTTCGAGCCTTTCTTTCCCTTGACATAGATGTGATCACCCTCGCTTAGTGGAATTATTGCTGGCAGGTCATTGAGTCGTAGTAGTCGATTTAGGCTCATCTTATTCTCCTTGGCAATAACCTCCCAACTATCACCTTTAAGTGCAATAACGTATTTTACACCATTTGTAGTACCCTGTTTTCGTACCCCATCTCCAGATTTTGAGATATGTTCTACCGTTTTCTCATTATCTTTTAACTTGTTATCTTGGGGTTTATTGTCTTGAGGTACAACAACCCTGTCGTAACTATTTAGTTCGTGTCTTTCGATAATTTCTATAAGTAGTATTGCATACTGTGGATTGGTTGCATAGCCAGCTCTTTTAAGCCCGTGTGCCCAACCCTTATAGTCATCACTCTCTAATTTAAAAAGGCTATTGTATCTGCTGTTTGAGATTAGAAAATCGGTATGATCGTCAAAGCTCTCTTCCACTGAAGAGTACTTTCTGAAGCATTCACCCTTATTATCATCGTCATAATATACCCTAGCACCTTTCCAACTCCCTCCACACTTGATACCAAAGTGGTTGTTGGCACTAATCGCTAACTCCGAGCCACCATAACCACTCTCCAATATTCCTTGCCCTAGTGTGATACTTGCAGGAATACCGTATTGTTCCATCTTCTCGATGGCAATATTGCTATATTTATCGGCATATTGCTGTGCGGTAAGTGATCTCTGTGCCATCCCATAGAGAGGTAGCAGGCATAGCGATAGTAGTAGGGTAATACGTCTCATCTTAATATTCTTAAAGTTGGTTTGTTAATAAACTTCTGTTTTAAAATTTAAGTACAAAATCTATACCGACAGTAAGCGGTAGTCCTTGTTGGATATACGATGCACCAATGCTCTCGAAGTAGAACGCACCGTATTTAGTATCCATTAGGTTGTTTGCCCAAATTCCGATGGAGATAATATCATTTTGAGCCGCCACTTTGGCATTTACCACTCCATAGTAGTCTTGGTACACGCTATTTGCTTCGTTCCAGTATATCCTTCCTGCTCCGCTGTATGTGGCACTAAGTGCAAGGTTGTTAAACCAGCCGTATAGCGGCATATTATATAAACCACTTGCGCTAACGGTGTGTTGTGGTGTGTATGGTATCACATTTCCACTATAATCAGCATAGCCATTATTATAGTTTGTAAATGTAGCTTTATTATAGCCATAATTTAGGTCGAAGCGAAGTTTACTTCTATCGATGAGTGGACGAATAGTCGAGCTAACTTCAATACCGTAGCTAGTCGCCGCACCCGCATTTGAAAGCACTCTACCGCCACCATCCACAAATTCTGTTAGCTGAACATCCGTAACATCCATATAGAATAGGACAGCCTCAAGGCTTAGAACTCTATTGAAGAGTTCAGCACGTGTACCCAGTTCATAGTTCCAAGTAATTTCAGGAGCGTACGAGATGGTTTTATCGAGATCAACTGGTGTTGCAGCTGGATTGTACTTCTCCTGAAGTGCATTTTGAATTATATCCGAGAACATCTGAATGTTATATCCGCCAGCCTTATATCCTTTACTCGCAGTAAACCAAGTAGATATGTCCTCTGAACATTGATACCTTAGCGACGCTTTTGGTAGGATTTGAAACGATGATTGGTTACGAGAACCCATAAGGGTTGTATCTGCTGATATAGGAATTTGCGGTCCACCTGCCGAAGACATTTGTGCCAACATATTAATCCTAAGTGAAGAGTTATAGTCGATGCTCTGCTCCTCATAATCTAGTCGTGCACCAACTGTAAGCGAAAGCCCTTCGGTGAGCAGGTTGTTAATTGTACTTTGAGCAAATGCAGCTGCGCCCCACGACGGTGTGCTATATACCCCCGGGTTTGGAATAGTTGTATCAGTAATTGTAAGTTTTGGAGCTAGTGGAGCTGAGGCGTGAATATTATCAAAGACACGTTGTAGGATGTTCTGAACCCCATCAGCACCAAATGTTACCGTTGCATCAGTCGTCAACGCATTGTAGAAGCCAAATACTCCTGCACTCCACTGTATTTTACTCTCCTTTACACTCCTCCACGCTAATTCCTGACTAATAGCACTATGGTTTTGCCTCTGATTGAGGGTAAAGAGCGAAAGTGTAGAGAAGTCCTGATCCATCCACAGATCATCGCCTAGCCACTCATAAGATGTGGTGGAACTAAATAGGACATCTTCGCCGAGTCTAGATAATCTAAGTGAACTTAGTGCTGACTCTCTATCGTATGAACTTTTATCGTTAAAGTTAGCCTCTGAGATATTTCCTGTTGACTGGTCATATAATCCATAGGCAAAGGCTCCGCCCTCTGTCATATCAAATGAGCTTGAAAACTCTGCTCTCCAAAGAGAGTTAATAGCCCAATCAAGTCTAAGTGATACACCCGCATCGTTGCGTGCATCTACCATCCTACCCGTAAACTCATTCTTGAAGTATCCGTCATTAGAGCTGCTATATGCCGATAGGTTCATAGCTACATTATCCGAGAGTTTAAATGCGCCGCTAGCACTGATATTAAATTCGCCATACGACCCCACGCCAACCTTTGCAGTTAATCCTTGATGCGTCAGCGGCGATTTCGATTGAAAGTTGATAACACCTCCCATTGCATTGCGTCCGTAGAGCGTACCTTGAGGGCCTCGAAGTATCTCAATGTTGCTAATATTTATGCGCTCAATATCAAAGAGATTGTGGTTGAGCAGAGGTACACCATCAACGTATATCGCCACACTTTGTCCCGAGCTACGAGTACCAATACCCCTTATGTATATCGGTGCTGTAAGTGGAGAGCCATAGTCTGCCACAAATAAATTAGGAGCTAGAGTGCTTAATTGATTTACACTAGATATTGAGTGTGTTTCTAAGAGTTGCGGTCCTAGGAATGTTACCGCCGATGCGGTCTTTAGCATTGAGGTTGTAGATTTTGCCGAGGCTCTAACTTCAACGCCTTCGATTTCGTATGTAAATGTACTATCGCTTGGTACGTTATTTGCGAGAATAAGTTGTGAAGTAAATACTAATGATAGTACTGCTAATTTTTTTAACATTTTCAAGAATTAAGTGATTGAGTATTGTTGAGGTGTTTTTAGTAAACTATTATAGATCCCCTTACCCTATTCTGAAGATGAAAGGTAAGGGGATATACATATATATGCAACTATTATGGCAGACTATTCTAGTAATTAAACGTAACGGTCTGTTTAACTTCAGGGTGTAGTGATTTTGCAACTGGGCAACTGTGAGCCGCAGCCTCTAGCAATTTACGTTCCTTATCACTATACTCCTTACCCTTAGGGAAATTGAAGTTTAGGACAATTTCGCCAATTCTGCGAGGCTCTGCCTGCATAATCTTTGTTAGTTCGACCTCTGTGCCATCAATGTCAATATTGTGTGTTCTAGCGGCAATACCCATAATGGTCAACATACAGCTACCAAGTGAAGTGGTAACTAGATCTGTTGGCGAGAATGCCTCACCATTACCTTGGTTGTCTTTTGGAGCATCAGTGATAATAGTTGCTCCCGAATCTAGGTGCTGTGCCTCAGTACGGAGGTTTCCCGTATAGGTTGTTTTAATAGTCATTGTTTCTATTCTAAATTTAGAGGTTATTGATTGTTGTTGTTTACTTTGTTTGTAAAGATTTAACTCTTCGTGCCATAGCCGAGGCAAAGACAAACTCGTCGAGTTCTTTGTTCGATGCCTGAAGTATATCGTTGGAGCTACCCTCCCACCACTTTTTACCTTGGTAGATAAACGTCACAGTGTCACCAATCTCCATAACAGAGTTCATATCGTGAGTGTTGACAATTGTGGTGATGTTATACTCTTGTGTAATCTCACGAATAAGATTGTCGATAATAACAGATGTCTCAGGGTCAAGTCCTGAATTAGGCTCGTCACAGAATAGGTACTTAGGATTCATTACAATCGCACGAGCAATCGCCGTACGCTTCACCATACCCCCACTAAGTTCCGAGGGATAGAGTCTATTTGCATTGACTAGCCTTACCCTATCGAGGCAGAAGTTTACTCGCTCACGCTTCTCCTCCATACTCATATTGGTAAAGAAGTCTAGCGGGAAACGCACATTCTCCTCAACGGTCAAAGCATCAAGTAGTGCCCCTCCCTGAAATATCATACCCAACTCCTTGCGAATTGCACGCTTTTCGACCAAATTACAGTTTGTAAAGCTAAATTTATCATAAAAAATCTCGCCACTATCAACCTGCAATAACCCGACCAACGACTTTAGTAGCACAGTCTTGCCACTACCGCTTCGCCCGATGATTAGATTTGTTTTGCCAGCCTCGAACTTAGTATTAATATTATCTAGTACTATTCTGCCATCAAATGACTTATATACGTTTTGTGTTGTTATCATCTCTATCTATTAAGCATAACTGTGGTTAGAATTACGTTGAATACAAGTATCATAATTGCACTTGTAACAAAAGCTTTGGTGGAGCTACGTCCTACCTCAAGTGAAGTTCCTTTGGCGTAGTATCCAAAGTAGCCTGAAATCGAAGTAACAAGGAATCCGAAGACAAATGATTTTGTTAGAGTGTATACGATATAGAATGGTTCAAAGTCGAATTTTAGTCCATATACGTAGTCATATACTGGGAAAAGCCCTGCTAGTGCTACTGCTAAGTATCCGCCTAGAAGTCCACAAATTATACAAGCTGCGGAGAGTAGTGGAAAGAAAAATATCGCTGCGGTAATCTTAGGTAGTAGTAGGTAGTTAGCCGAATTGACCCCCATAATTTCAAGTCCATCAATCTGCTCTGTAATCCTCATAGTGCCTATTTCGCTGGCGATATTACAACCAATCTTTCCTGCAAGAATTAGTGATAATACAGTAGAGGAGAACTCCAATACTATACTCTCTCGTGAGGAGTATCCGATAAGGTATCGTGGGAGTAGAGGATTTTCAAAGTTAATCGACATCTGAAGCACAACAGCTACACCCATAAATGCAGATAGTAATATCACAATGCCTATTGTTTGAATACCGATGGCATCCATTTCGGCTAGAGTTCTAGTTCGAAATATATTCCACTTCTGCGGCTTTGTAATTGTACGTCCCATTAATATGGAGTATTGTCCAAATTGACGAAGAATATTAATCATAAGTTTTATAAATTCGTTGATATTATTATAATGCCTGTTTTTTATTTATAACCTTTGCAAAGATAACTCTTTTTTCTTACATTTGTTTCATAAATTAGTTCTCTTTGATTACTAAAGTTAAGTAAGGGGGTATTTTCTCTTGAGAAATTATAAAGTTAAAACAATGAATAAAAATTTTTGTGTTATTATGGCAGGTGGGATAGGTGCCCGCTTCTGGCCTCTGAGTAGAACTTCTAGACCCAAGCAATTTCTTGATATTTTAGGTACTGGAAAGAGCTTTATAAGAGCTACGTATGAGAGATTCTTACCACTTGTTCCCAAAGAAAATTTTTTGGTGGTAACCTCCCAGAAGTATAAGGAACTGGTCAAAGAGCATATTCCTGAGCTTCAGGATAGTCAAATACTTTGTGAGCCTTTGCGTCGTAATACAGCTCCGTGCGTAGCATACGCTACGTATAAAATTTCGGCTATGTGTCAAGATGCGAATATAGTAGTAACACCAGCCGACCATCTTGTAGTTGATACAGTAGAGTTCTGCCGCATAATTCAGAGTGGATTGGACTTTGTCGAGGGAAATGATAGGTTACTTACAATCGGCATTAGCCCCTCAAGGCCAGAGACTGGTTATGGATATATCCAGTACTATAATACTAATGAATCGAAGGGAATATATAACGTTAAGACGTTTACCGAAAAACCTAATTTAGAGCTAGCTAATGCTTTTCTTAAGAGTGGTGATTTTCTGTGGAATAGCGGTATATTCATATGGTCGAGTGGAGCAATTACTAGAGCTTACGAGCAGTACTTACCTCAGATTGCAACAAACTTTGCAAAGGGGCAACATATCTACGGAACCGATAAGGAGCAGAGCTTCATTGAGGAGTTATACCCTGAGTGCGAGAATATCTCGATTGACTACGGTATAATGGAGAAAGCTAGTGATGTACACGTTGCTCACGGCAACTTTGGGTGGAGTGATATTGGAACTTGGGGATCGCTTTACCAAAATACTGAACATAGGGATAGTCACGATAATAGCGTCAGTGGAGATAAGGTGTTAACATACAACACCCATAAATCAATAGTGTCGGTACCAGAGGGTAAGGTCGCTATTGTCGAGGGTTTGGAAGGCTATCTTGTGGTAGATAAAGATGATATTTTGTTAATCACACGCATTGAGAATGAACAGAATATTCGCAATTATGTGGATGATGTAAAGTATCGATTTGGTAAAGATTATGTATAGAGAACTTTATGATATATTTGTAGAGTGTGGCTCAAAGGTCACCACTGATAGTCGTTTGGCAAGTGGTGGCGAGCTATTTTTTGCACTTCGAGGAGATAGGTATAATGGCAATGACTACGCACTCTCTGCACTTGATAGTGGGGCTGGTTATGTGGTGGTTGATGACCCTATGCTCGAAGATACTGACTCTAGGATTATATTAGTTGAGGACTCTCTCGAAGCACTTCAATACCTTGCCAGAGAGCATCGTGATAGACTCGGAATTGAGCTATTTGCACTCACTGGCACTAATGGTAAGACCACTACAAAGGAGTTGATAGTTGCGGCTCTTAGCGTTAAGTATAAGGTTATTGGAGCTACCAAGGGGAACTTAAATAATCATATTGGAGTGCCACTAACCATTCTTGCAATGGGGCAAGATACGGAAGTCGCAGTAGTTGAGATGGGGGCTAACCATTGTGGTGAAATTGCGGAACTGTGCCGTATTGCCAACCCTGATTGTGGGCTTATTACTAATATAGGAATGGCGCATCTCGAAGGCTTTGGCTCACCCCAAGCAATTAAGGAGACTAAGGCAGAGCTATACGACTACCTAAGGGACACGGGCGGCAAGGTGCTATATAATGGAGATGATGCAGTACTATTATCGCTTATCGAGGAGCGAGAGGGTCTGCAAGCTAGTGTATATAGAAGAGGTGAGGATATACCCCTGAGATTATTTGGTGGTTATAACCAACTAAATGCAGCGGCTGCACTAGCAGTAGCCGAACACTTTGGTGTTGATAGGCAAATGGCCATTGAGGCACTGAGCAACTATTCAGCCACAAATAACCGTAGTGAAATCATCGAGTCATCTACTAGGGGTAATAGACTAATTGTCGATTGTTACAATGCTAATCCTTCATCAATGGAGGCTGCAATATCAGAGTTTATCACCGATGATAGCTCACAGTTACCAAGACTAGCAATACTTGGTTCAATGCGTGAACTTGGAGAGTATAGCGAAATGGAGCACCGTAAACTTGTGGATATGAGCAGGGGTGTGGATAGTGTAATTTTTGTGGGTGAGGAGTTTGCTGGTATCATAAATCACGGTGATACGCACTTTCAATCTGTTGAAAATATTAAAGAATACCTTAATGATTATAGTGTAGAGGGTAGGCATATATTGCTAAAAGGCTCACGAGGCAATCGCCTAGAGGAGCTAGTGGAGATGCTTTAAGGTTCAGTAGTTAGAAAACCAACTAATAACCTAATATATCAATGACTACAATTAACCAAGAGAGTCTCACTATCTCAGCAGTGGAGCAGTGGGCACAAGAACTACTCAGTGCCTGTGAAAAGGAGCTAACAAAGGCTGAGAGAAAGGAGCAATTAAAGTATGCAACCCTTATCCAAAACCCTAAGGATAAGATTTTTTTAAGTCGTCTACTCGATGAGAGTTCGCAGATTCGCAATCAAAAGAAACTAGCTAAAAGAATTAAGTTATTAATAGATAAGTATGGTGTTCCTGAGTTTTTCAGCTCATCAGATAGTTTCTTGCTCAAGGCATACCAAAAGGGTGGTTATCTAGCTGACTTCGCCGCAGTGCCTATATTCAAAAAGCGTCTTCGCAGCGATACATCAGCTGTAATTATCGACGAGAAGCGACCAAACCTCACCAATCACCTCTCCAAGCGTCAAGAGCAGCAAATAGGTCAAAATGTCAATCTATTGGGCGAGGTAGTGGTTGGAGATGGCGAGGCATCAAAACGGTTTGAACACTACGTATATGCACTCAACGAACCAGATATTAACTACATATCTATTAAAATCTCAGGAATTTACGCACAGTTACAACCACTTAACTTTAAGGAGGCTAAGGCCGACTTAATTGAGAGACTAAGCGATATATATCGTGTTGCCATCAAGAATTTATATCTTGATGAGAATGGTGACCGTAGGGCAAAGTTCGTAAACCTCGATATGGAGGAGTACAAGGATATGCACCTAACCTTAGATGTCTTTCGTGAAACGCTCTCAAAGCCTGAATTTAAGGACTTAGAGGCAGGAATTGTAGTGCAGGCATATCTACCCGATGCTGAGTGGTTACTGGGTGAACTCCTTGAATTTGCTCATAGAAGAGTTGCCGAGGGAGGCTCACCACTAAAGGTTAGACTCGTTAAGGGAGCTAACCTCCAGATGGAGAGTGTTATTAGTTCGCTTAGGGGATGGGAGAATCCAGTTAGGAGTACTAAAGTTGAGTCTGATGCAGGGTACTTGCGATTACTAGATATTGCACTAAAGCCGGAGAACGCAAAGGTGTTGAGTGTTGGGGTAGCCTCTCACAACCTCTTTACTATTGGTTATGCGTACTTGCTTGCACAAAGTAATTCTGTGATGGATTATATCTCCTTTGAGATGCTTGAGGGAATGGCAAATAATCTTTTTAGAGCCGTAGCAAAACTAGGTGCTAAGGTGATATTATACACGCCTGTTGTCAGTGACGAGCACTTCTTAAATGCGGTATCGTATCTAGTGCGCAGGCTGGACGAAAATACAGGTTTGGATAACTTCCTGAGTTATTCTTTCAACCTTAAGGTCGAAAGCAAGGAGTGGAAGTTCCTCACAAAGCAGTTTATTAAGGCATATGAAATGAAGGACAGCGTTAGTTCCACACCTACTCGCACGCAGAATCGTAATTTACCATATACAGCTGAACCATATAACGATAATTTCTATAATGAACCAGATACTAACTTCGACCTAGAGCCTAATCAACGTTGGGCAGAGAAGATAGTAGAGAAGTGGCAGAGACCTGAGACTATAACCATCCCACTTCAGGTGGGTGACCAGGAAGTTCAGACTCCCAATAGCCATACCTACCGAGATAGAGTACAGCCCGAGGTTATAAGCTACAAGATGGCTATGGCATCTACCCCTGAGGTAGAGAAGATGGTGGATATTGCCGAGGCTGATAGTAGCGGTTGGGCAAGTCTTAGCACTGAGCGGAGAGGTGAGATATTGCGCCGTGCGGGCGATAATATTGCAGAGCGTCGTGGCGACCTTATTGGTATTATGTGTAGCGTTACAAGTAAGACCATTATGGAGGGTGATGTTGAGGTTAGTGAGGCTGTGGACTTTTGTAGGTTCTACCCACACACTATGCTAAAGTTTGAGGAGCTAGAGGGTATGAGCTATACTCCACAGGGAGTAGTACTAGTAATATCACCGTGGAACTTCCCGTTGGCAATTCCAGTTGGAGGTGTAGCAGCAGCTCTATGCAGTGGTAATAGAGTTATACTAAAGCCTGCAACTGTTTCTGCTCCAATTATGTGGGAGGCGGCTAAGTGTTTCTGGGATGCAGGAGTGCCAAAGGATGCGCTACAAGTAGTAATTACCGATGGGCGTGAACCACTCACTGCTCTAACGACCTCACCTAAAATTTCACACATAGTGCTCACAGGCGGTACTGATACAGCACAGAGAATAGCAGAGGCAAACCCTACTGTGCGCCTATCGGCAGAGACTGGTGGAAAGAACGCCATAATACTAACCTCTTCGGGCGATAGAGATAAAGCCATTATGAATGCTGTTGCATCTGCATTCGGAAATGCTGGGCAGAAGTGCTCTGCCTGCTCTTTACTTCTGGTTGAGGCTGATGTGTATGACGATCCGTCCTTTAAGGAGAAGCTAGAGGATGCTGCCAAATCGCTGAGAGTAGGTTCTCCGTGGGATCTAAGTACAGTTGTGGGTCCTATGATTGCAAATGATAACGACAAACTCCTACAAAGCGTTAATAGCGAACTTAATCGAGAAAAATGGTTACTTGCGCCTAGATTTATAGATAGTGACCGCTATATTCTCAGCCCAACGATACTGTGGGATGTTAAACCTGAGGACTTTGAGTTCAAGACCGAACTATTTGCCCCACTTTTGAGTGTTGTGCGCTTTGAGGGTATTGATACGGCAATTGATATGGTAAACAGCAGTGACTATGGATTAACAAGTGGACTCCAAAGCCTAGACGAGAATGAAATAGAGAGATGGAAATCTAAACTAATTGCAGGTAACCTCTATATCAATCGAGGAATTACCGGTGCGATTGTTAATCGTCAACCATTTGGTGGTATGAAGCTCTCAGCATTTGGAGGAGGCATCAAGGCAGGTGGTGTAAACTACGTCAGCTGCTTTGTGAATTATCAGGGCAAGGATATTCAGGATGATTACCAAGAGGCATATCAAAGGTACTTTTCGAAGCCAATGGATGTGAATAATCTATATGGCGAGCAGAACCTATTTAGATATCTTCCGCTAGAATCTATGGTACTCAGGGCGAGGGATCAGGATAGTGTAGAAGATATAGCTCTTGTGGTTAAGGCTGCAAATATTGCAGGTACTCCTATAACTGTATCGTTGGATGGATGCGGATGTAATAAGACTGCATTAAAGGCTATGAACTGTACTGTCAAAGATCAAAACCTATGGGAATTTATATCCGATATGCCAAACTACAAGCGTGTACGTACGTTAGGGGCGGATGTTAATCCAGAGATTCTAAAAGCTGCCTCTGGGTTTAATCAGTATGTAGCCACGGCTGAGGTTACTCCATACGGACGCTTAGAGCTGTTGCACTACCTTCAGGAGCAAAGCATATCGTATGAGTATCATCGTTATGGTAGCATAACCGAAGTTCCAAACCCATAGAGAGAACCCATAGAGATAACGTAGTAGCGTAAATAACAATTGCTCCTCAAAGATAAAACACTATTCTTTGAGGAGCAATTGTTCTGTGGATAGAAGACTAGTTGCCTTTTTCGAGTAGCGAACTAACTATTCCATATATGATGAGTTATCCCAACAGTGAGTACATAGATCCTCTTTTGGAAGTCCAATTGCATCTACAACATCATCAAGGTGTTGGAATTTCAGTGAGTCTAACTGAAGGTGACGTGCCATTACTCTAACCATCTCATTGTACTTCTCACCATTAGGGTCTATATATTGCTCAAGTATCTCGTTGGTCAATTTATCAGTTCCCTCCATATCACGAATCACTCTACGTGTGAATAGGTCAAATGTTGAGCGTGATGTCGAGAAGTTCAGGAAGCAACAAGGGAAGATAAGCGGAGGACAAGCAATACGCATATGCACCCCTTTAGCACCAGTCTCAAGTAACTTTACAACGTTATCCTTTAGTTGTGTACCACGAACAATCGAATCGTCCAGTAGCACCATATTCTGATCAGTGGTGAATTCACGATTTGGAAGTAGCTTCATCTTAGCCACAAGGTCACGCATATCTTGATTCTGAGGCATAAAGCTACGTGGCCACGTAGGGGTATATTTTACAAATGGACGTTTATACGGTATGCCCATTTCGTTGCTAAATCCAATGGCGTGTCCGATACCCGAATCAGGAATACCACCAGCAAAGTCAAAGGTAAGGTTTTCGGCTTTATCACGCTTAGCTAGTGCTGCACCACATCGGTAGCGAGCAACCTCAACATTAATTCCTTCATAGAATGCTGACGGATATCCATAGTAAACCCAAAGGAATGAACAAACTTGTTTGCGTTTTTCAGCTGGTTTGACCTCGCTGATACCATCTTGACTCATAAGTACAATTTCGCCCGGCCCTAGATCCTTAACGTGAGAATAGCCAAGGTTAGAGAAGCTAGACGATTCGCTTGCCGCAACATAACCTTTGTCATCCTTAGCGATTATCACAGGAGTACGACCAAATCTGTCTCTAGCTGCATATATTCCACTGTCAGTGAGAACTAACATTGAGCACGAACCCTTAATTTTTTGCTGTACTAATTCTATACCATCTCTAAAGGTTTTACCGTGCGAAATAAGTATTGAAACAACTTCTGTTGGGTTAATATCAGAACCCGAAAGTTCTGCAAAATGAACTTGATTATCAAGTAACTCTTTTGTTATTTCTTCGATATTATCTATTTTAGCAACTGTTACAACCGAAAATCTACCGAGATGTGATGTAACTGTCACAGGTTGACTCTCATTGTCCGAGATAACTCCCACCCCCAATTTTGAATCACCAAATCTAGGTAGGTCACCCTCAAATTTGTTACGAAAATAACCATTCTCTAGGCTGTGAATACTCCTAACAATCTTCTCCCCATCATAGAATGCCATACCAGCACGCTTAGTACCTAGGTGAGAATGGTAGTCCGTTCCATAGAACACGTCAGCGACCGCACTATGGCGAGATACGCATCCAAAAAATCCGCTCATTTTGAATCTCCTTAAAAATAAATAATAAAATGTTTGTTGTTTTTAAAATCACTGTATATTTCTAACGTAATTTGTTAGAGATAAGTTGCATAAACTCTTCACGAGTTTTCTGTTCTCTTAGAAATATACCGGTAAAAGCTGAAGTAGTGGTAGCAGAGTTTTGTTTCTGAATGCCTCTCATCTGCATACACATATGAGATGCTTCGATAACAACTGCAACTCCCAGTGGTTCAAGTGCCTGCTGTATTGAATCTCTAATCTGTACAGTCATTCTCTCCTGCACTTGGAATCTGCGTGCAAAGCACTCCACAACTCTAGCTATCTTTGATAGTCCAGTGATATAGCCATTAGGTATATAGGCTACGTGTGCTTTGCCATAGAATGGTAATAAGTGGTGTTCGCACATTGAGTATATTTCAATGTCTTTGACCACTACCATCTGTGAATACTCCTCGGCAAAGCGAGCCGAATTTAAAATCGCAATAGGGTCTTGGTCGTAGCCACTTGTAAAGAAACGCATTGCTCTTGCAACACGCTCAGGGGTCTTCACTAGACCCTCTCTCTCGGGGTTTTCGCCGAGTTCGCCCAATACTTCTCGGTATAGGCTCTCTAACTTGTCGTTCATTGTTTAGGACTTGAGTTATGTATCAAAACCGTTACAAAAGTACAGCTAAATAGCGAAAAAACAATTATGTTCTGAAAGTTTTTTAAAAAAAAGTAGTGTTATTTTTTTAACAGCAAATTTTTTTTCATACCTTTGTCGAGTAAAAATTACTATTTGTTTTAAACTTGGTTATACTAATTAACTTATAAGATAACGTTATGAATGTAAAACAGAAAAGTCGAGGTTAAATCTTCGATATTAATGCAATAGAATAAGAACATAAACTAAATACTTTTATTAATCAAAATCTTACAAAACTATGTCAGTAAACTTAGAACAGTACGGCATTAAGGGTGTTAAGGA
>CAYJLU010000028.1:0-15047 GCA_964371395.1 uncultured Rikenellaceae bacterium
TACCCACTCATACACAAAAGAGGATGTTTCGATTGAATTCGAGACATCCTCTTTTTGCTGCGACAAGTGTTCCTTTCCCAAGTGCTAAAAATTTTACAGCAGTGGTTCAGTGCAACACAAAGGTTTTATCAGTCCTTTTTTACCCTTATATCCTTTTTTGTGTGAATTAATCTCTAGTTCTCCTAGTTATTGATCATTAGCGAACAGTACGTTTTGAGTAGGTCATAGACACAATACCATCGGTTACAGTATAGCGATCTAGGTGTAGATTTAGAGTCGGATTATTATCTAGAAATAGTCTTCTGCCTGCTCCAAGTATAATCGGTATTATAGAGACATTATACTGATCAATAGCATCAGCCTTGATAAATGGGTCGATTGAAACTCCCCCTCCGAACAGAAAAATATTCTTTCCAGCCTCCTTCTCCCTTTGAATTTCACTGACAATATCACCGCTTATAAAGCGTAGGTTATCTCTATCTGTCTCAGATTTTGAAGTTGCCACATAGACTACTTTAGATTCATAGTCCTTTGCAAAGCCCTCTCTGTAACTATTACCCCCCATCACAACAATATCTATTTTGGAGAGGTAGTCCACAAAATCGCTCATAGCATCAGAGCCGTTAGTATTTAGACTATTGTCGCCATCTCCAGCTATCCAATCATAACTGCCATTCTCCGTACAGATGTAACCATCTAGGCTAACTGCTAAGTTTAGTGATATTTTCCCTGCCATTGTTAGTGTTTATTTTATAGTGATATTTGATTTTTTTGTATATTTTGAGGTGAGGTTATTGAAATATTAATCCTATAACCTCAGCAATAATTACATAGGCAAAGTAGAAGCACAGTGCCAACTTTAGCCCAGTACCTACCACAAAACCAAGAAATGTGCCAATGGTAGAGAGTATCGCTTGCTTACCGCTGCTGTTTGCAAAGAATAATTCGCCGATAAAAGCCCCGAGTAGCATACCTAGAATGATGCCAATTGGCGGAATAATCATACCGATTAACATACCAATGATTGAACCCCACGCTGCTTTCTGTGTGCCTCCAAATTGTTTGGTGATTAGTGGTGGGAGGAAGTAGTCGGCAAGAAAAACGACAAGAGTTATGGCACCTGTAAATGCCATATAATTACCCGATAGCGTACTAAAATCAGTTGCATAATATATCCATAGCGCACCATACGCTAATATCGGTCCGGGAATTGCCGGAACAATGCAACCAATAACCGATATAATTAACAGTAGTATTGATAGGCTTAAGAGTAGTATATCCATCGTATTTAAGTGTTTATTAATTTGCAAAAGTAATATAATTTTTATTACTTTTGTGATATTATATACCAATACATAAATAATACTATGATACAGATTGGAGATAAAGTACCTAATGTACTGGGTCGTGATCAGAGTGGTCGTGAGATTAAACTCTCGGACTTTAATGGACGTAAACTAGCACTGTACTTCTACCCAAAGGATAGCACGTCGGGTTGTACCTCGCAGGCGTGCAGTCTAAGGGATGGTTATTCTGAGCTTAGAGACGCTGGCTATGAGGTTGTCGGGGTGAGCGTCGATAGTGAGGCTTCGCACCAAAAGTTTATTGAAAAGCAGAACTTACCATTTAACTTGATTGCCGATACTGAAAAGTCTTTGGTTGAGACCTTTGGTGTGTGGGCAGAGAAGAGTATGTATGGGCGTAAGTATATGGGTACACTACGCACAACATTTATTATTGATAGTAACAGTGGAGTAGTTGAGCGCATTATCTCTGCAAAGGAGATAAAGGTAAAGGAACACGCCTCGCAGATTCTAAACTAGAGCGGTTAATTATTCTTAGAAAGGTTGCTTGGAAGTACTCTCAAGTCGACTCTCTATTCCATCCTCTAGTTGTGGATACAGGTCAATGTTAGTTACAGTCTCGATGCTATCGACACTAACAACGTAGTGGTCGAAGTCGTGATTTAGCTTTCTATTGGGCATAATATATGCGACCATCCACTGTTCAGATGGGCAATAGACTGCCTTGTAGTAGTAGCCCGGGATGGTAACTTTACCCTTGCCGATAGTGCCTATGTTATCTCGGAATATAGGGCCTGTGACAATGTGTAGTGTTTTGCCGTCTCTTGCGAGTTCACGTAGCTCTGTTTCGAGGTTCTTCCAAGTGCCACGGTTTAGCGAAGGGGATTGCGGCGACATATTTGACATATAGAAGCTCTCGGACATTGCCAGATCATCAAACCCCATATCACCAGCAGGACATAGGTGTCCACGGTCATATCCACTCCTTTTATAGTCGCTGAGTTGAGCCGAACCCGTTGATACTTTCGGATCGGCACGGAAGTTGTCTTTACGCTTTACTCCACCAGCAGCCTTTGTCGGGGTTAGGATATAGTACACCCACTCTGCTCCTTCGTGTTGCTCGATGTAGCTTAGTGAGTAGTGGTTGTGCTCCACGAGTTCGCCTTTGGCAGCAGGTGCTAGCGTGCTGTATGTAATAGCTTGATTACTTCTACAACTTAGCCCAAAGGTAGCAATAACAAGGCTAGTAATAAAAAGTAAAGTGAGTATAGTACGTAATCTCATAATGGTGTCTTAATTTAGCATTGAATATCTTTTTCTGAAAATTTCGGTGCAAAGATACAATTTACCACTCTAATTCAAAATCTTCAGTTATGCTATTGCTGCAATAATCCTCAAGTGTAATACTTACAATATGTTTCTGCTTTTGCTTAGATGGAGTTACCCGAACCAATAGCTCATTATTTTTAGGATCCCACTGGCCAAGTGCCCAATTTCCATCGATTCTAACAGAATAACTCTCAATGCCACTAATGTTATCGGTGACCTTAAGGCTAATGATCTCTGGGTTTACGGTTTCGTTCAACACTACCTTTGGTGCTATGGTGTCATATATAATCTTATAGTCACCTAGCCCTCCTAACTCGCCTCGAAGGTAACCATAACTATGCTTTAAAAGTGCGATGCTCTGACCGTCGACTTGACTTAGTAAGGCTCGATTTGCTAGGTATTTGTCAGCGGTTGGAGATTTTATGTTTACCTCAATGGGTTTATGTAGGGGTATGGACTTAGAGCCAAAGGTGTAGATGTTGTCGTTAAACTTAAAAGGCAGTATTGCATTGTCGTAGATGGCGTTCTTTGGTATTTGAACCGAAAAATTATCATCTAAGTAGCTGTAATTCTTATTGTAATTAACCACCTCGCCCTCAAGCTCAACACTATTGAGTGGGGTGTTGTTAACGACGTTGAAATCCAGTGAAATGGAGTTGTTATTGTCATCTTCTATAACAACATTGATCCTAGAGGTATCTGCTGGCTTAGGTGGGGTAATTATACCTCTGTTCTTTACCTCACTATATAGATTTAAGCCATTGTGCTCAGATACATAGGCACGTAGTACGTGGTACTTAGATTCTCTGTTTTGATCATACTGCGTAAAGGTATTGATATACTTTGTCGTAGCAAAAGAAGTCTGATTTATCTGAAATCCAAAATTTTTAACACTATCAACACTCTGCCACAAAGAGTGAATACCCATAGTGTTGCTAACACCATCCTTTCTATCTATCACCTCATAAACTAGATAGTATGGTTTTGAACTATGTAGAGTTCTTTGAGTAAATTCATAGCTACCGCCCTTGGTGAATTGTGCCTCAATCTTATCACTAAGAGTATATACAAGTACTCCCTTTACGGTGTCCTGTACGTATAGAGATACGCTGAAGATTGTTGGTTTAACGCTATCTTTTACGTAGTAGTCGCCATCAGTAATAATATTGCGAGGATTGCCATATTTGTTGCGAATCTCGAAGTGAAGGTGTGGCCCACCCGAACTACCACTATTACCCATATAGCCAATAATATCACCCTGTTTAACTCTGAAAGTTTGCGCTCTAGGGTATAGGTTCACCTTGAATGAATATTTTGAAAGTTGTTGTTTTCTAACCCACTCTGCAATAGAATTCTCAAAGTTATCAAGGTGAGCATACACTGATGTTTCTCCATTGTCGTGAGTAAGGTATAGCACTTTGCCATAGCCCGTTGGACTAACTCCTATGCGTGTGATATAGCCGTTAGAAACAGCAAAGATAGGACTCCCAATGCCCTTAGTTGCCTTTATGTCTATACCTGAGTGAAAGTGAGTGGAGCGAATCTCACCCACGTTCCCCGCAAGCTTTATAGTAAAATCTACGGGCGAAATATATGGGCTATCCTGTGCGAATGATTGCTTTATCTGAATATTGTATATTGTTATGAATAAGATAATTAATAACTTAAATTTCATCTATTACTTTATTTATTATTCTATTTATATCCTCTATGTCAAAACCCTGTGATGCAGCTCGTCTAAAGAGCTTTGCACGCAGGTTATACTTATCCGTACCCTTAGACTTTTCCTTTAGGTACTGTTTCTCGATATTTTGCAGTAGCTTTTTGTTTAGTTCATCTTGGTTGATATTATCGGCTAATGCAGCTTCGATAGTCTCGGAGTTGATGGACTTTGCACGAAGTCCTGCACGAATCTTTGCCTCGCCCCATCGCCCCGTAATTAACTTATCTCTGATATATGCCGCAGCATATCTTCTCTCATCTATAAATTTACCGCTCTTGAGTTTCTCTATTATAGCTCTCTGTGTCTCAGCGTCTGTAATACCCCAACGAAACAGCGAACGACGTGCATCAAATGAACATCGCTCCATTCTAGAGCACTGCCACTCAAGGTCAGAAAGTGCTCTTTGTGGATTCTTTATCTTAGGCGTTTTGCTCTGCATATTCTTGGGCGATTGTGTAGATCGTTGATAATAATGATTTCTGAAAATCCCTCTTGTTTCAGCATCTTTTCAATCTCTATGCCAAGTGCTTCATTAATTTCAAAGTAGAGTACATTAGGAGTTTTTCGTGCGATCTCTCGGTAGAAGATCAATGGATCGTTATCAGGTACAAATAGTGCTGTGTGTGGTTCATAGTCCAGCACGTTGTTATGCATCTGTGCCTTTTCGCTCTCACGTATATATGGAGGATTGCTAACAACAATGTCATACTCTAGTGCCTGAGCAGTGAATATATCTTGAACTAAAAAGTTCACCTCGGCGTTTAACTCCCTAGCACTAGCCATAGCAGTCTCTATCGCCTTTTCACTTATATCTAAAGCCGATACTTTGGCGTGTGGTAGTTCAAGGCTCAGGGTTGTGGCTATTATGCCACTTCCAGTTCCAATATCTACGATTGTGCCACTAAAGTTACTGTTAAGGTCGCTAATTACTAAGTGTACAAGCTCTTCTGTCTCACCCCGAGGTATGAGCGTCGAGGGGTTAACATAAAACTCACGACCATAGAAGTGCGCTCTGCCAATGACATATTGCACAGGTTCACAACTCAACAACCGTTCCATATCCACTACGCTAAGCTCTCCGATCTCCTCTTTGTAGAGTTTAATAATTGAGCAAGCCTCACGCTCACCATATATCTCGGCGAGCTTTGCTATAAAGACATCTTCATTAAAATTTTTCATTTCCCCACAAAGATACTACTTTTGTAGAGAATTTATAGTAAAATACAATTGAAAAGTTATGTCAGATATTCATAATAATTATATGTTAAGAGCCTTGGAGTTAGCCAAGATGGGTGCAGGTGCTGTATCTCCTAATCCGATGGTGGGAGCTGTTATAGTTCACCGTAGTGGTAGAGTCATAGGCGAGGGTTACCATCAAAGATATGGTGAGGCGCACGCTGAGGTAAATGCGATAGCATCGGTGAGTAATCCAGAAGAGTTGTTGGACTCCACGATATATGTGACTCTTGAGCCTTGCTCACATTATGGTAAAACCCCTCCCTGTGCCGATAAGATCATAGAGGTTGGTATTCCTCGGGTTGTTGTAGGTTGTATTGATACTAATGCCAAGGTTTCGGGGCGTGGAATTCAGAGGTTACGTGATGCTGGAGTAGATGTAGTTCTCGGGGTCGAGGAGCAGAGGTGTAAGGAGTTAAATAGAGGTTTTTTTACGGCTCAAAGCCTTGGTAGACCCTATGTTATTTTGAAGTGGGCTGAGTCACACGATGGATTTTTGGATATTATAAGACCGCTTGGGAGTACTCCCAAATGGTTTACAGGTAGTCACTGTAAGAAGTTAGTGCACAGTTGGAGGGCGTTTAATGATGCTATTATGGTTGGACGCTCTACCGCCGAGATGGATAACCCTTCGTTGACTGTAAGGGAGGTTGAGGGGCATAATCCCATTAGGGTTATTTTGAGTCGAGGTGGTGAGATAAGGGGTGATCTTAAACTCTTTGATGGCGAGGCTAAAACCCTTTTGTTTTCGGGAAGTGAGGTGAGTTATCCTAATGTTGAGACCATTGTCGTTGATTTTACTCAAAGTACATCTCTGTTTAGAGTTTTAGCAGAGCTGAAAAATAGAGGCGTTAATTCACTGATAGTCGAGGGAGGTTCAGAGTTGCTCCGTAGTTTTTTGCAGAGCGGTCTGTGGGACGAGGCTAGAGTCTTTACAGCACCCTATGGTGTTGAGCACTACTATGGTCTAAATAGTTGCGATATTCAGGGTGTGCTAGCCCCTAAAATGGCAGACTATCTGGATCCATTGGTGCAGGGTCGATCTGTTGAGAGTCAGTTGATAGATGGGGTTCTATTGAACTATTACCACGCTGTGTGAGTTCATTGACCATTAGTTGTGCGTGATCTGCAATTATTTCGTATATCGTGGAGCTTTGCAGAGAGCTATTGTCGATTACCTGTCTAGAGCGAATTTTACCCTCGATGCGAACCAATGAACCTCTTTTAAAGTGGTATTCGCAGTACGATGCGATAGTTCGCCAGCAGACGATATTGTGCCACTCAGTGTGGACACACTGCACTCCCATTTGGTCGATATAACGCTCCGATGTGGCGAGCGAAAAGCGTGCTAGCTTTACGCCGCTCTCTAGTACCCTTACCTCGGGGTCAGCCCCAAGATTCCCCATTAAAACTACACGGTTAATACCCTCCATATACTACTACTCTGAAAATTTTAGGTGTAAAAATAGTTAAAAAAGTTCAAAAAACTTGGTTTTATCGTTGATATTCGTAAATTAATTCGTAATTTTACGGTGTTATAAAATAGTATAAACTATACTAAAATGCGATTATGAACTTTTGGAAAACCTTTTTTGCCTGTTTACTAGCAATATTTATTAGCTCAATTATATCATTAATATTTTCAATAATAGTCTTTGTAGGTATTATTACAGCGGTAACAGTTAATGTAACTCAAATGGTGGAGGTGCAAGCTAATAGTATTCTAACCATTGATATGTCAGAACCTATTGTTGAGAATCTAAACTCAGACTTATCGTCATACCTTAGCTATACTGATCTATCGCTTGATATACCAATGACTATATCATCGATTACTGAGGCTATTCAAAGAGCTGCAATTGATCCCAAAATTAAAGGTATTTCCCTTCGTATTCCATTAGTCGATAAGGTCCCATCCTCAATTATCTACGAACTTCGAGAGGCACTCTCTGATTTTAAAAAACAGGCTCCAGATAAGTTTATATATAGCTATGGTGATGGTTATTCGCAGTTATCACTATACCTCTCAAGTGTAGCCGACAAAGTTTTTATGAGTCCAGCTGGTATGGTAATGTGGATAGGGCAATCAGCTACCCCTCTGTTCTTTAAAGGTACACTCGATAATCTAGGAATTGAACCACAAATTATACGCAATGGCCAATTTAAGGGTGCTGTCGAACCCCTTATCCTAACAGAACTCAGTAAAGAGAATAGAGAACAGATGCTTAGTCTATTGAACTCGAATTGGAACTACTTAGTTCAAGAGGTTGCAGATGCTAGAGGAATCGACTACAACGACCTACAACGTTTTGCAAACCAATTAGTAATCCAAGATGCTCAAGATGCTGTTGAGTGTGGATTAATCGATAAACTTCTTTATAGCGATGAGCTAGATCAGTGGCTCAGTGAGCGAGTAGGAGTCCCTAAGGTGAACACTATTACCACTGCGGGCTACCTTAGTAATCCCGATTCGTTTGTACTGACTTATAGTGCTAATACCATTAAGGTTATCTATGCCATTGGCGATATTGTGGATAGCCAAGGGGATGGGCAAATTGTTGGTAGTACGCTTGCCGAGCAAATTTCGGAAGCTAGAAGTAATCAGAGTGTCAAGGCAATAGTTCTTCGAGTGAACAGCCCCGGAGGTAGTGCAGTGGCATCGGAGGTAATTTGGAGAGAGGTATGTCTTGCAGCCGAAGAGAAGCCGCTGGTTATCTCAATGGGTGAGTATGCTGCATCGGGAGGGTACTGGATAGCTGCCCCTGCAACAAAGATATTTTCAACGCCATTTACCACCACTGGTAGTATCGGAGTCTTTGGGGTAATGTTTGATCTTTCTAAAGGTGCAAAGGATATACTTGGTATAACCACCGATGTGGTTAAAACAAACCCTTATGCCGATATGGGTTCACCATTTAGAAAGCTGAGTCCACTTGAACGCAGTGTAATTCAAAATGGAGTTAATAGTGTCTATGATAAGTTCTTAGGCGTGGTGTCTAAGGGTCGAACGATGGAACTAAATAGAGTGGATAGCATTGGAGCGGGACGTATTTGGAGTGGTATTCAGGCTAAGGAGCTAGGGCTTGTCGATGAGATAGGTTCTCTAAGTGATGCAATTGAGCAGGCGGCTAAATTAGCGGATGTATCTGGAGATTACATTATCGATCATAGCGGAGATAGTGAAATGTCACTATTGAATATGATTTTTGGTGGAGTTAAGAGTGTTATATCTACGGTGTCAAATAAGATTTTTGGTAGCTCGCCTCAAGAGATTGTCTTAGAAAGGCTTACCAAAGAGCACGGAACTATTCAAGCACGTATGCCGTACCTGTTGGAGATAAACTAAATAACGAACTTTTAAAAATATTGATTAAGTGGGGATACTTAGAAACATAGTTGCAGCACCAGTGTCGTGGTTATACGGTATGGGGGTTGCCCTGCGTCATAGTCTCTACGAAATGGGAGTGTATAAGACCGAAGAGTTTGACATTCCAGTTGTGTGTGTTGGTAATATTACTGTTGGAGGAACTGGTAAGACTCCTATGACAGAGTACCTTGTTAGAACTCTGAGTACAAGGTATAATGTCGCTATACTCTCACGTGGATATAAGCGCAAGACTAAAGGGTTTGTTCTTGCAGAGACTAGTATGTCGTATCGAAGAATTGGCGATGAACCTAAACAGATGAAATTAAAGTTTCCTTTAATTCCACTTGCAGTGTGCGAAAAACGCTCCGTGGGGATTAAAAAACTCAGAGAACTACATCCAGAGGTTGACCTTATAATACTAGACGACGCATTTCAGCACAGAGCCGTAGAGCCTTGGGTTAATATCCTATTGATGGACTATAATAACCCAGTGTATAAAGACCATATGCTGCCACTCGGTCGACTAAGGGATAGTCGAAGCCAAATGCGTAGAGCACATATGGTAGTAGTTACGAAGTGTCAAGAGAATATAGCTCCAATCGATCGACGATTAGTGATAAATCACCTCGAACTCTTTCCATATCAGAGCCTCTTCTTTACAAGTAATGTCAGTAGTGACCTCTTACCGATATTCCCCTCTTTGAGTGGCGAAGAGGCTAAACCTCACAATACCCCCGTTGTGGCAATTGCCTCGATAGCTAACCCTAAGGGATTCTTTGGTTATCTTGAGAGTCATTACGAGTTGGTTGAGACTATTACCTTCCCAGACCACCATACCTTTAAAATGTCCGATATAGCAAAGGTAGAGGCAGCATTGAACAGAGCACCCGAGGGTGCAGTTATTGCAATGACCGAAAAAGATGCGGTAAAACTACTTGCCTCGAAGAAAATTTCAGAGAAAACCCGTTCGTTGATGTATTGTATATCTATACGTATGCAATTTGTTGATGATACAGAATCTAATTTTATGCGTATTCTCTGGCAGTATATCAGAGAGAATCATAAATATAAAATTACACACCCCGAGTAATTTAACACAAAATACTATGGACTTTCAAAGAATAGAGAAGATTGCAACCGAACTAAAAGAAAGGTTGTCTTTTGATGGATGTGCACCAAGGTTTGGTGTAGTGTTGGGTAGCGGGCTAGGCAACTTCATTGATGAATTAAGTAATGTGCGATATGTAGACTATGGAGAGATTGAGGGATTTGTGCTATCGACAGTTGAGGGGCATAGTGGACGCTTTGTAGCGGGGGAGATTGATGGCATAAGTGTGATTGCTATGCAGGGTAGGGTTCACTACTACGAGGGCTACTCAATGGAACAGGTGGTAATGGGTGTAAGGATTATGGCACTTATGGGTATTGAATACCTTGTAGTTACCAATGCCGCAGGAGGCGTAAATAGTGATTTTAGAGTAGGAGATATTATGGTTATTCGTGACCATATTAATCTACTACCAAATCCATTGATTGGGGCTAATGACAGTAGATTTGGAGTGAGATTTCCAGATATGACCGAGGCGTATGGCCGTAAACTACAAAAGATTGTATATAGCGTGGCAGAGCGTTGTGGGGTGCAACTATGTAGTGGAGTATATCTAGGCTCTAGTGGTCCAACATACGAAACTCCCGCTGAGTATGAGTTTTTCCATCGAATAGGAGCCGATGCTTGCGGTATGAGTACTACCCCTGAGGTTATTGCAGCTCGTCATATGGGTGTCGAAGTATTAGGCTTTTCGGTTATTACTAATGTTGGACGTGGTGCTAACGCCTCGAAATTCAACTCCCATCAAGAGGTTGTAGAGGCATCGCTGAGTGCCGCAAAAACACTACAAAGGATAGTTCGAGACTCCATTGTTGAGATTTCAGGTAGTATTTAACCCCCCCCTAAATAAAGAATATAGATATATAATGGCAATAATTAAACATATTGATGTTAGAGGGCTCTTTGGCTATGTTGATGTAAGTTGGGAGCTTGAAAGTGGCGTGAATATACTCTCTGGCGGTAATGGTTCGGGTAAGAGTACAATACTTAGAGCATTGGGGCAGAAATTAGTTGAAGGAGCTATTCAAACTAGTGGTGGTGCACCTATCGCCTCTGTCGATATTCAGGTAAGTGATGGAGAATTAACTCCCCAAGACGTAGTAGTTGTAAATAGGCAACTCGGCTCAATGGAGTACCGTGGTGCAGAAGCTCAAAGGGTCACCAGAGAGCGTTTTGAACTCTTTTGTGACGTGTTCGATGAATTTTTAGTTGCATCGCCAAAGAGTATTGATAGGCAGAGGTGGCAGGATGAGATAGAACTTCGTGATCTATCTTTTATTATCGAGCGTGATAAGGGGCAAGTGTCAATAGAGTTTGAGTGGTTATCGGCAGGCGAACAGTTAGCACTGTCGTTAATGTGGGCAGTAGCAGAACGCCCCGAGGCGAAGGTGTTGATACTAGATGAGCCTGAAATATCGCTTAGTATAGAGTGGCAGAGAATATTTCTTGAGAGTATCTTAAGATTATCGCCAAAACTTCAAGTTATAGTGGCAACCCATTCCCCTGCCCTAATAATGTGTGGATGGATAGATAGAGTGACTGAAATTGATGATATAATTAAAAAATAAAATGATGAGAAGAGTAATTTGTGTGGCTTTAATGCTATTGGCGAGTGTTGAATTGTGGGCAAGCCCAGAGTTAGCATCGGGGAGTGTTGTTGAGTATGATAATTTTAAGTCTAGGTATATAGAAGCTAGAGATGTTAGAGTATGGTTACCTGAGGATTACTCTACGAAGAAGCGATATGATGTGTTATATATGCACGATGGACAGATGTTATTTGATGCTTCACAGACTTGGAACAAGCAAGAGTGGGGTGTTGATGAGACTGCATCTGCACTAATTGCTAGTGGGCAGACTCGTCCATTTATAGTAGTAGGGGTTGATAATATTGCTCAGAGTAGATATGGTGATTACCTCCCACAAGGGATTGAAGAGTACCTACCCTCGGAGGTTAAACTATCGGAAGTTGTAGAACTTAATGCTGATAATTATCTAAAGTTTTTGGTGGAGGAGCTTAAGCCATTTATCGATAGTAACTATTCAACAAATAGAGGAATGAGGAGCACTTATGCTATGGGTAGCTCTATGGGTGGACTTATCTCTCTATATGCTATATGTGAGTATCCAGAGGTGTTTGGAGGTGTAGCTGCGCTCTCTACTCATTCCCCTATGGTACTTCACGGCAGTAGTGGAGATCTAAGTGCTGAGGTTCTCTCTGAGGCATTTAGGGCATACCTTAAAGGTAATCTACCTAAAGCAAATAGCCGTAAGATATATATGGATAGAGGCGATGAGACACTGGATGCTATCTATCCGAAATACCAAGATGCAATTGATGCCGTAATGGTAGAAGAGGGGTGGCGTGTGCCGCAGTGGGTGAGTAGAGTATTCCCTAACACATCCCATAGTGAAACTGATTGGGCAGCTCGCTTACGCACCCCTATGCAATTCCTGCTTGGTGAGGCTAATGGTGAGCAAATCGATAGAGTAGATCCTACTTTTTGGTGGGCGGATATGCACAATCCTACCCTCCAAGTTATGTTGTATGGTAATAATATAGTCGATTATGAGCCATCGATTGACTACCCTAACGTTAAGATAACCTCGACCCAGAGGCTAGAATCTCCAAACTATTTAGTTCTATATCTAGACACAGAGGGAGCAAATGCTGGCAAATTTGATATTGTTCTAACCAAGGGCAAGAGGAAACTGGTAAAGGAATTTGAACTTAAAGAACGTACGCCACGTTCAGAGGCGCACGAAGGATTTAATTCATCAGATGTGATCTATCTAATACTTCCAGATAGGTTTGCTAATGGCGACAGCTCGAATGATAATGTGGAGATGAACTTACCGTATAAATTAGATAGAGATCATTTAGGTGAGCGTCACGGAGGTGATTTACGTGGAGTTATCAATAACCTCGACTATATTGATGAACTTGGAGTGACAACAGTTTGGTTAAACCCAGTGTTGGAGAATGATATGGGTGAATTTTCATACCACGGTTATGCAGCAACAGATTACTACAAGGTTGACCCTCGTTTAGGTACTAATCAAGAGTATAAGGAGGTGGTCGATAGCCTACACTCCAGAGGAATGAAAATAGTTATGGATATGGTCTTCAATCACTGTGGTTCGCACCATCAGTGGAACTACGATAGACCATCTAGCGATTGGTTCAACAACCCTGCTGACTATGTGCAAACTAACCATAATAAGACAGCATTCTATGACCCATATAGCTCTGAACGAGACCTAGAAGAGATGGTCGATGGATGGTTTGTTCCAACAATGCCAGATTTCAATCAACGTAATACCATTGTGGCTGATTATTTAATTCAAAATTCTATTTGGTGGATTGAATACGTAGGGCTAAATGGTATTCGTCAGGATACATACCCGTATCCAGATTATGATATGATGCGCCGTTGGTGTGAGGAGGTTATGGCAGAGTATCCAGATTTTAATATAGTGGGCGAGGCTTGGATTTCAAGCCCAGCAGGAGCTTCATTCTGGCAGACAGGTAGTAAACTAAACCCTAATGATACCAAATTAAAGTCAGTTATGGATTTTAAACTTCAAGAGATCTCTTCCGATGCGTTCAATGGTGATTTTACTTGGGGACAGGGTATCGTAAAACTACACGACCATCTAAGTAACGACTTCCTCTATGCGGATGTTAATAATGTACTACGATTTTATGAGAATCACGACACCGACAGATTCCTAAAGCAAGCACCTGAGAACCTCGATGCTTTCCGCCAATCAGTACTATTTTTAGCTACAATCCCCGGTATTCCACAGATATACTATGGGCAGGAGATTCTGATGTCAGGCTCTACTAAAGTTGGAGGATTCGAGAGCGTTCGCCACGATATGCCGGGCGGATGGAGTAGTGATAGTACAACCGTATTTGAGCGTGAAGGCCGTAGTGATATGCAGCGTGAGGCATACGACTTTATGAGCAAGGTGCTAAATTGGAGAAAGGGAAATGAGGTTGTTGAAAAGGGTTCTATGAAGCATTTTGTTCCAGTCAATGGTATCTATGTGTATACTAGAGAGTTTGAGGGTAATAGATTTATAGTGGTGCTCAATGGGTATAATAGCGAAGGAACGCTTGACTGGAGTCGCTACGAAGAAATTGAGGGAGTAAACACCCCGAAACAAGGACAAGATATCATTAGCGGTCAGAGTGTTGAACTTAACGGACAATTAACTATTAGCCCACGAGCAACTATGCTTATTGAGCTTTAGAGAGTATAGCTACTTGAAATCTGATCTACTATGGCAAGTTTGTTAAAGTAGAGAAATTAACTTATCTTTGTATTTGAAAACAAAATATAATATTTAAAGTTATGAAAAAATTTTTAGTACTTTCACTTTTAGTGATGATGTTTGCCTCGGTTCAGAGCGCATCTGCACGTGGTTTCTACTTCTATTCAACCGGAGCAGCTGCACAGAGCATTATAACACTCGACGAACCAATAGAGGGTTATACTGATTTTGGTATTGTGTTCGATCAATTTGGAATCCTTGGTATCCCACTTTGGAACTACGGTTCAGAGCCAATTTATGCTGTTTATAGCGATGATGGTCGTGTGATTCGTTCTGCACAACTTTCGAGCGAAGAGGCGATAGAATTTGCAGCTGAAAATGGAATCGAAATTGATGCAGAACCTACACTCTCATTTTGGAATAGAATTGGTGGTAAATTAATCCTTATCCCTGTTATTTTGGCTGCTTTATGGGTAAGCCTACGTGGTAAGGGCGATGAGGAAGAATCTAAAGCTGAGTAATTTTTGTTTTAGATAAAGTTTACAGTATATCGAGTCCGACTAACAATAAAGTTAGTCGGACTCGTGTCTTTAATACCTCATCATATTGTATTAGAGTAATGAAAAGGAGTGATCCTGCAAGGCGAACCAGTCCAAATCAAAAATACAAGATGGTTGGGATAGCTATCCCAACTATTTT
>CAYJLU010000029.1:0-4228 GCA_964371395.1 uncultured Rikenellaceae bacterium
AGAGCCATCTTCAAAATCTCATCCACCTATCAACGCTCTTCATAGCGGAGCAAAATATAAGTTTTGCAATGGTCTCTATACTAGAGTATAATGTTAAATAGATAACCTAAGATTATAATAAAGAGTGTTACAGTACCAAAGAAAATGGCTATTAATCGCCACGTCATAACCTTTTTGAGAAGTGTCGCCTCAGGAAGCGAAAGTCCTACAATAGCCATCATAAATGCAATGGCTGTACCAAGTGGGACACCTGTAAATACTAAAGATTCAATGACTGGAACTATGGCTGCGGCATTAGCATACATAGGTACAGCTAGAATAACAGCTAGTGGCACTCCATACCAAGTTCTCTCAGATAGGTACTCCGAGAAGAAGTTCTCAGGCACATAGTTGTGGATAGCAGCCCCTATTGCAATACCAATAATGATATATATCAGCACACCCTTAACAATACCCCAAGCATCCTTTAGAATTGAAGGAAGTCGTTTGGCAAATGACACCTTTTCACTCTGCCACTCAGCGATCTCAGCTTCAGATTGTTCCTGAATCTGCTTTACCCACGGGCTTAGATATTTCTCTAATTTAAACCTCTCAAGGATAAAACCACCAATTGCACCTACCAGAATACCTGAAATAGCGTAAATAAGAGTAGCTTTAAGTCCGAACGAGCCGAAAAAAACAGCCACTGCCACCTCGTTTACTAGTGGTGAGGTAATCAGAAATGCAAATGTCACACCTAGAGGAATCCCACCCTTAACAAAACCAATAAATAGCGGAATTGAGGAACAACTACAAAATGGTGTTATAGCACCAAAAATCGCTGCTAGCAGGTATTGAAATCCATATAATTTTCTAGTTACCAAAAAATTACGTAGTTTATCAATCGGGAAATAAGCATTCACAATACCCATTATCGAGCTAATAGCAAAGAGTAGCAGGATGATTTTAATTGTATCGTAGAAGAAGAAGTTTATGGCACCTCCTAAGTTAGTGCCCTTGATTAGTCCAAATATATCATAGACTAGCCAATCTGCAAATTGCTGAATCATAAAAATTTATGTTATTATTTAAAGTATTTTCGAGTATTATTAGCTATTCTAACCAGCATCAACATTATAGGCACCTCCACAAGAACTCCCACCACGGTGGCAAGGGCTGCGCCCGACTCTAGTCCAAATAGTGATATTGCTACGGCTACCGATAGCTCAAAGAAGTTACTAGCTCCAATCATTGCCGAAGGTGCAGCAATTGAGTGTGGAAGTCTAGCATATTTAGACCACCCATAAGCCAACCCAAAGATTAGAATTGTCTGAATAACTAGTGGTACTGCTATGAGCAGTATATGAAATGGGTTGTTGAGAATCGTCTCGCCCTGAAATGAAAATAGAATAATAAGGGTAAGTAGTAGTCCACCAATGGTGAAGTTATCGAACTTCTTTAAGAATTTATTGTTAAAGTAATCCAACCCCTTACGCCCTATCACAGCACTACGTGTTAACATACCTGCACCTAGCGGAATTACAACAAATAACCCAACTGATAGCAGTAGTGTATCCCACGGAATCTCAACACCTGTAACTCCTAGTAGTAGAGCCACAATAGGCACAAAAGCTACTAGTATAATTAGGTCATTAACTGCCACTTGTACTAGTGTATATGCTGCATCACCACGAGTTAGATAACTCCACACAAATACCATTGCCGTGCAGGGTGCTGCACCTAGTAGTACTGCTCCTGCGAGGTACTGTTCTGCTAGAGTCTCGGGAATCCACGCCCTAAAGACAACATAGAAAAAGAACCAAGCTACTGCAAACATCGAAAATGGTTTAATTAACCAATTCACCACACAGGTAATAAGTACACCTTTTGGTCGCTTCCCTACATCTACAATACTCTTGAAATCAACCTTGAGCATCATAGGGTAAATCATCAACCATATTAATACTGCTACGGGTATAGATACATTTGCATACTCTAATTTACCTAGTATCGCTGGTATCTCTGGGAGATACTCACCAATAGCAATACCAACTATAATACAGATGGCTACCCACAGAGTTAAGTATCTCTCAAAAAAACCTATATTTCTCTTTCCTTCCATTAATTATTTTTAATTTACTGAAGTTCTGCAATTAGCACTTACCTCCACACTCAGGTATCTTACCACCCTTAATTTGCTCGATATAGAACTTATAGAAGCCCTCCTTTATTTCATCTCGAACTCTACGGAATTCACTCTCTACAAACTCAGCTGTACCCTCGGCGTGCGATGGATCATCGAAACCAATGTGTATGCGATGCTTAACATCACCTATAAATGCAGGACAACTCTCATTTGCACCTCCACATACCGTAATCACATAGTCCCACTGCTGATCTAAATATTTCTCCACACTATCAGAGGTGTGTCCTGAAATATCAACACCTATCTCTGCCATAGCCTTTACTGCGCCCTCATTTAGTTTGCCCGATGCCTCAGTACCAGCTGAAAAGACTTGTAGCTCACTGTCGAATGATTGAAGAAATCCGTGTGCCATTTGACTGCGGCAACTATTGCCCGTACATAAAATTAGAACCTTTTTCATTATAACTCTAAATTATTTTTATTTAAAAATATGTTACATAACCATAATAGAGACCAATTGCAATAAATAGAATTGCCACCACCAGCGAAAACCACTTTTGGAAGGCCTTCATCTTTGCATAAGTCTTACTAATACCCGATGCACTATACGCTAGGATCCACGCCACGATAATCACAGGAAGCGCAGTAGCTACTGCAAATACTACTGGAAGGAGATACCCTGCCGTTGCATCAGCCGCCATTGGAATAAGCATACCGAAATAGAATACTCCACTAGTTGGACAAAATGCAAGTGCAAATAGAATACCTAGTAGTAGTGCCCCTAATGCACCCTTTTTCTTAACTCCTTGTCCCGAACCGCTAAATCCGAATTTTGGCAGGTTAAGTCTTGAGCCAAATAGCATAAAGAGACCTATTAGGATCAACGCAGGGGGTAGTAATAGTTCGCCATACTTTGCTATACCCTTCTGTAACGAAAAGAAACTTGCACCCTCACGTACTATTGAAATTAGTATAACTCCCAGTACGGTATATGTAATTATTCGTCCAAGGGTATATAGTAGGCCATTGATAAAGATACGTCTTTGACTCTCAATATCTTTACTAAGGTAGCCGATAGCTGCAATATTAGTTGCCAGAGGGCAAGGACTAAGAGCAGTTAATAATCCTAGTAGAAACGCTGATATTATCGGCGTGGTACTACTATCAAGAAGTGATTGAATTTCCTCCATAGTTCTATTTCTTCAGTAGTTCGTTTAACTTCGATGTAAGTTCTGTTTTAAACACTTCAGGTTGGTTCTTAGCGTATTTAAAACCAACAGATGTAAGATCACCTTTAGTTTCGACTCCACCCTTCCAGCTATTAGTAAATAGTGCCGAGAATGAAACCTCGTACTTATCGGCAATTTTTTCACCCTCTGGGGTCGAGATGTCAACGATTACAAACCTAAGGCTACCATCTTTGAGTTGTTCACTAAATGTTTGTTCGACTACCTCGACAGTTAAATTTTCAATTGCCATACAGGTAATACAACGTTGCTTGGTGTGAAAGTATATAACCTCTACACCATCAGCAGTGCTTACTGCTGCTTTTGTTTCAGAATTCGCTCCCCGCTCGGTTGAGGTTGAGCCACAGGATACCACTGAAAGAATTAGACTTAATGTCAAAAATAATTTTTTCATCTCTAGTTTATTATTATTTGATTAATTATTACTTTAGAAGTGCTAGAACATCTGATTTACTTAGTTTCTTACCGCTAGATACTACCTTTCCATCCACTACAAGTGCTGGAACTTTCATTACATTCATCTCCATAATCTTCATTATGTCCTCTTCCTTTAAAACTGTTGCGTCGATAGAGTTTTCCGCAACTACTTCACTAACTGTGTTAAATAATGCTTTACAGCTTGAACAACCTGTTCCTAATACTTTAATTTCCATTTTCTTTTAAATTATTTGGTTATTGTTTTATGTTTGACGAATTACGAACATTATGTGTAAAAAATTTTTCTTTTTCTCAACTCTATTACTTAGTTCGATTATTCTATTTTCGTTTACTTAAACTTATTATCTGAGTCGCTCCCTCTTACTCGCTTAATTATTTAATTTGCTCTGCTATTTTTCTCTCTGGGGCCGGGGTGGGG
>CAYJLU010000029.1:4238-14657 GCA_964371395.1 uncultured Rikenellaceae bacterium
TCCCTCTTCTTTTCTCACCTACCTCCACTTCTTGTCTCACCTACCCCCCCCACTTCTTTTCTAACCTAACTCCCCCCCCTCTAATCGCAGCAATTTTCACCCTTCATTGTAATCTCTAGGAAGAATCTAGCAATTAGGGTTTGAACCTCAGCCCACTTCTCTCGGTTAATGCAGTAGCTAACCTTTGGTGGTTGAATTTCACCTTGGATTAACCCTACTTCCTTGAGCTCGGAGAGGTGTTTCGATACAGTTGCTTTGGTAATCGGCAATTCATCGTTGATGTCTCCGAAGAAACAGCTCTCTCTGGTTGCTAGAAAACGTAGTATCGCAATACGTGCAGGGTGCCCCATTACCTTAGAGTAAAGTGCTATTTCCTCATCACGCAATTCATATTTTTTTGTTGTTCCTGTCATTTGTTCGCAAAAGTACGAACAATATTATTAAATAACAAAAAAATGTTGAGTTATTTTAATAAAAAAGGTAAAAAGTGAGTTTGACACTACTTAATATTAACCTCTTGTACAGTTCGATGGGATTAAAAATCGAGTTGTACAAGAAGTTATGTACTAAGAAGTTATAACGCATCGAATAGCACGAGTACTCTACGATAGATTGCCTCCATTTCGGAGTTTACTGATGGAGCATATTGTGCCATTTCGCACTCCTCGACCAGTGATATAAATTCAATAGAGTGCGAGTCGTCAACACCTCTGCGTTTAAATTCCTCGGCGATACGCTGTTTAGTAAGTTCTGCCATTTCTATTGAGTATCTATCACCTACAAAGCCCCAAAGTGCCTTTAGCGTCTCCTCAAAGAATTGACCACGATTCGACAGATCTAGTTGTTTCTTTGCGCTTTTTAGCCTACGAAGTGCCACTTTGCTAGCCTTACGAGTCTTTGTTCCCACCACATCGGCTTTTCTATGGCTCTGAACCTTGAGCAGGAATATTGCTAAAACTGCAAAAATCACAGTAATTAGAATAATAAAAAAGAATGTCGTTGAGTATAAGCTCATTACCCCTACTCCACTCGATCTAAGCTCAGAGGTAATAATATAGCGGATATCCTCGCCTAAAATCTTTAGATCCTCTCGATTAATACCCGTGATTAGTGGCGAAGATAGATTATCACGCTCTACGCTTAGGTTATACTCAGGAGTCGATAATACTTTATACTGCTTTGTGATAGGGTTAAAGTATGCAAATTCAACAGATGGGACAATATACTCTCCCTCGCTACGTGCCACAAATGGAAATTCTAACACACGGCTACCCGTTGTTCCACTGAGTAAGTAGCGTAGATCATCCTCGACCTTAACTTCATACTGTTCGAACTCGGCTGGAAGGTTAAATTGTGGTAGTTCCATTAATTGAAAATCTCCACTTCCGCTAATTGTTACAGTAAGTGATGCCGCTGAGTTAGCCTTAATAGTGCTATCGCTGAGTATTGAGCTAATCTCAAACTCACCAACTGCCACTGGCTGTCCTACTGGCGCACCCTGCTCAGGTAGTGGTTTAACATCTATTACTGCTTGCGAAGTCTTTAATTTTAATGGTACATTTTTTACTGTACCAACACCACCGTAGAATTGATTAAATAGCATAGTACCATCATTATCTACTACTGTTCTAGCAATTAGGTCAATGGTAGTCGGCTCGATTGTTATTTTTCCCGCTTTTTGAGGATACAACAGCCACTGACGTAGCACTGTCCCCTCATATACCTTATTGCCGATAGTGTATCTCCCGGTAGAGTTCATCGTTGATACTTGAATATCTTGTGTCCAAAATCCATTTAGTGTCGGGTATTCGATATTGGTAATCCTTGATCCAGATACAGCTGTGTATATCATTATCTGCATAGAGATTGCCTCGCCTTGGTAGCAACTCTCCTTTGAGAGGTGCATCCTTAGTAGTATATCATCAGAGGCTGGTCCCTGTTTCCTATTATTAGATTCTTTGGTTTGGGAATTATCCTGAGTTGTTGAGCCACTACTTTGATTACCGCCACTTCCTCCGTTTCCAATTGAGATAGTTAGAGGTTTAGTCTTATATGTTTTATCACCAACCACAACTGATGCAGCCGATACAGTCGCCTTCTTACTACTACTTAGTGCCTCGACATAGTATGTGTATGTATACATTGAGGACGATACCATCTGTCCATTACTTAGATGAAAGCTCGTACTCTGGTTAATATTTGGACCTGAGAGCACTCTGAGTCCTTCAAACTTTGGTTCATCGAAACTATTTGCTCGTGCATTCATCAACGATAAAGTCACTTGAAATCTGCTACCTTCCATCACATTGAGAGGGGCGGAGGCTGTAAATGTAACACTTTGAGCTAGTGTCGAAAGTGTTGAAAAAATCACTAGAAAAACTATTGCTAATCTCTTTATCATACTCGTCTTTTATCGTTTGGTAAGAAGAATTGAAGCACTAGGAGTCCTAGTGCAATGTATAGTAGGTAATGGTATTGGTCGGCATATTGATCAAATATCTTTGTACTACTCTGCTCGGTTTCCATCTTTTGGATATGGGTAAGAATTTCATCGAGTCCAATGCTATTTTCCGAAGAGCGCACATAGACACCATCTCCAATAGCTGCAATTTCATTTAGTGTATTCTCGTCTAGTTTACTCACTACGATCTCGCCTTGGTTATCCTTGACAATCTCACCATCAATGGTTATCGGCGCTCCTTGGAGAGTACCAATACCAATGGTATGGATTATTACACCTTGATCTGCTGCTGCTTTTGCAGCTGTAATTGGGTCGTCGTCGTGACTCTCTCCATCGGTGATTATCACCATTGTCTGTGAGTTATCTTGCTTCTCTCCCTCACTCTTTGGCATTGCTAACAAGGCAACATCAATGGCTCTTTGTAGAGAAGTACCTTGGCGTGTAATCATATCAGTATTGAGCGAACGCACAAAGTGCCTAGCTGACATATAGTCTGCTGTGATAGGTAGCTGCACATAGGCATCACCAGCAAATACGACTATACCTATTTGCTGGTCAGTAAGTTTTTCGAGTAGTTGTCCTATTGCGTATTTAGTTCTTTCAAGTCTATTTGGAGCAAAGTCCTCGGCTAGCATAGATCGACTAACGTCTACCACTAACATAATTGAACCTCCGTTGTGTTTTATCTCACTTATCCTACTGCCTGCCTGTGGGCGAGCAAGTGCAAGAATAATGAGTGAGAGTGATACAAGGAGTAATACAAATTTTATAGTCACTCTGCGTGGAGCGTAACCTTGCATTAGTGGTGAGAGTAACGAAATATCTCCGAAACGAGCTATCAGTAAACTTTGAATTCGTCGGTAGATCATATAGATTACCACTAGCAAAGGTATTACAGAGAGCAGGTATAAAAATTCTGGTGTTTCTAATCTTAACATATCTTCGATAATTGTTTTCTATGGAATTTTGCGAAGTACTAAGTAATTGATCAGTACCATCAATACAATAAGACCTAGGGCAGTCAATAAGTATGGAACAAACAACTCCTTGTAGCTCACCGTGCTTTCGACATCAATTTTTGCCTTCTCCAAACCGTTAATCTCACTATATATCTCCGTAAGTTTATTATTATCGGTGGCTCTAAAGTACTTCCCCCCTGTTAGTTCACTGATTTGTGTTAGGAGCTCTTCGTCGATATGCACCTCCTTCTCTTGATAAATAATTTCATCCCACATATCATCATAGACAGGATATGGTGCCATACCCTCCTTTCCCACACCAATAGTATATACTCGTACACCAAACTCTTTGGCTAGTTCAGCAGCAGTTAATGGGTCAATTTGCCCACTATTATTCTCTCCATCGGTAAGTAGTATAACTATTTTACTTGGCGAATTACTTTGCCTGAGGCGATTAACAGCCGTTGTAAGTCCATTGCCTATTGCTGTGCCATCGTCGATAACCCCCATTTCGACCTGTGATAACAAATTCACGAGTGTTCTATGGTCAGTGGTAAGAGGTGCTTGTGTATATGCCTCACCCGCAAATACAACTAGTCCTATACGGTCATTGTGCCTATCAAGCATAAAACGACTAGATATAGCCTTGGCTGCTTGGAATCTATCAGGGGTAAAGTCACGAGCTAGCATCGAAGTCGAGATATCAAGTGTTACCACTACATCAATCCCCTCGGTGGTAGAGTTAGTCGTAGTAGATAAGCTCTGAGGTCGTGCCATTGAAACTATAATTAACGCCACTGCTAGTACTAATAGTACAAACGGGATGTGCCTAAGCCAGTATAGAGGTGTGCGATATGCCCCCTCTAGAGGCTCTATGCTCGATAGAGTAACGGCTACACCGCCACGTATTTGCTCGGAGATATAGTAGAGCACCATTGGTACAATTAGCAGTAGTAACCACAGTGCCGACCAATTCTCAAATCTCATAATACCAAAGTATTCCATCAAAATATCTTCTTCATTGGGGTTCTAAAATTCAACCCGATTAAAAAACTTTCTACCAACTCTTTGTCGATGAGGTTCCAACAGCCTCTCGTTCACGCTCTCGGTCGACCTTTTGTTTCGTTCTATCCTCGGCTCGCTGTATTGCATCTGCCATTCTCTCGGCTTCAATTCGACTCTTGGGTTTTGAATCAGACTCCTGATTCTGTTGCTCATCTTCTTTATTATCCTTATCCTGCTTGTCCTGATTATCTTCCTTATTATCCTTATCTTGGTTCTCTTGATTATCTTCGTTGTCCTTATTATCTTGATTTTGATCGTCTTGACCACCACCACCATCATCATCCTGTTTGAGAGCTTGTGCATAGGCCAGATTATATCTTGCTTTCTCGAATGATGGATTAAGTCTCAGCGACTGCTTATAGCTCTCAATAGCTGCATCGAGCTTTGTTTGATCATCCATACGCTGTGCTAGTTGTGCATTGCCGATATTATAGAGCACCTCGGAGATCTTATCCACTTTCAGTGAATCTTTAGCCAACAGTTGAGCAGCCCTACCCCATATCTCTTCGGCATCTGCGCTTAACCCCTGACGAAATAGTGATGCACCTAAGTTAGAAAGTGCTGAATATGAATCGGCATTAATCTGTAATGCACTACGGTATGCAACCTCTGCAGATTTATAATCTCCCTCAACATAGAGGTCATTACCACTACGTATCTCTCCATTCTCTCGCTGTGCTCTGGATTGCTCAATAGAGAATGCCCCGAGTGTAAGAATGGTAAATACTATTAAAACTCTTAATTTCATCTATCGTAAAAATACTAGTTCTTCAACTCATTATTAATCTCTAATTCCTCAACCTCGATCAATTTTGTTTGCTCAATGTAGTAGTACGCATCAAAATATGCCGTTTCGCACTCCTCACCATCGGGCACTAACTCAGCAAATTTCACAAGATCAGATAGCTCGAATAGTTCGCACATTGAATCCACAAGTCTCTTTTCGGGGTGTTGTAGTTTTAGCTTAGCTATAATCTCAGAACTACTCATCTCCATTGCAGGTATATCATAGCGTCTTTTGAGGTAGATTCTTAGTGCATCGGTTACATCGGTATAGTACTCCTTAACTCTTCCGCTCTGCCATAACTTCTTTGCACGGAGTGCCTCTAGTGAATTTATCGCCTCGAGGTGAGCAGGTAGTAAAGCGTATTTATTCTCATTGGCTTTGCTGCGTCTTAGTCTCATAAACCATAAAATACCTAGAACTATAATGACAAGTGCCACTAAGGAACCAACTATCCACCAAATATTGTGTATTATATCTGCCTTGAACTCCGCCCAACTATACGGTGTCTCAATGATTGGAAGTATATCCATAGGTCTATGCTTGGTGGTGTCAATCTCAAAGGTATTTACCACTAACTCCCTATTACTCATAGCCCAAAGTGTATCGAATGGCTCTCGATCGCCTAGCATAATGGGAAGGCTATCAAAGTGATAGCGTCCAGCATCAAATGAGGTAATCGTATAACTTATCTTCAGAGGATGCGCTCTTCCCACTATCTCCAAGGTATCGATCTTTGGCCCCTCGATAATCTCAATAAACTCACTCATCTTATTATCGATAAAGCTCGGGATATTTATTATTGAGGATATATCCTTAACCACATCCAGAGACATTGTTAAGGTATCACCAATCATTATTGAGTCTCTGGAAATATTAATAGAGGCAGTGGTCTCTAGAAGTTGAGCATTCGCACTCCTAGCACCCATTGCCAACAAAATAGCAAATATCAATAGTCTTAACTTCATAATTTTCTACCTCATTTTAAAAAGTTTGATTAGTGAGGCAACATAATCATCATCTGTGGCAATCGATATATGATTTACCTTCTTACTATTAAACAAAGAGGTCAGCTCTTCGCTACGCTCAGTAAATCGTAGGGCATAGTTATCCCTAACTCTCTTTGAGCTGGTATTAACCCACTCCACTCTACCTGTTTCAGCATCTTTTACCTCGATAATACCAACATTTGGTAGTGACTGCTCTCGCTTATCATAGAGTCTTAGTGCGACAAGATCGTGCTTTGAACTGGCAATTGAAAGTGTGTGGCTAGAGGTAGTTAGTAGTTGTCCTCCATCAATAAAATCTGAGAGCATAAAGGCTGTACAACGCTTCTTTTGCACCCCTACAAAAAATTTTAGTGCAGCGGCTACATCCGTTCCCTTACTCTCTGGTTTAAAGTCAATAAGGTCTGAGATGATACGAAGAACGTGCTGCCGTCCCTTCTTGGGTGGGATATACTTTTCTACTCTATCAGAAAAGAGAATAACCCCTACCTTATCGTTATTAGAGGCTGCCGAAAATGCTAGTGTAGCTGCTAATTCAGTAGCTAGTTGACGCTTATACATAGTTTGAGTGCCAAAGACTCCCGAACCACTAATATCAATGAGAAGCATCATCGTTAACTCTCGCTCCTCCTCATATAGCTTGATATGCGGCGAGCGGGTACGAGCAGTCACATTCCAATCAATATCACGTACATCATCGCCTATTCGATAGTCACGCACCTCGCTAAATGCCATACCACGCCCCTTAAAGGCAGTATGATACTTACCCGCAAAGATCTCATTGGATAGCCCTCGGGTCTTAATCTCAACCCTCCGCACCTTCTTTAATATATCCTTATCCATAATCTAAAGATTAAGGTACTTCAATAGCATTTAGAATGTCTGTGATAATATCCTCTGATGTGATATTTTCGGCCTCTGCCTCGTATGTTACACCTATACGGTGGCGCATTACATCATAGGCTACTGCCCTGACATCCTCTGGAATTACATATCCTCTACGATTAATAAAGGCGTATGCCTTAGCTGCCTTTGCAAGCGAGATAGAGGCACGAGGTGAACATCCACATCCGATGAGTATGGAAAGGTTTTCTAGTCCGCTGACACTCTCTGGTTCACGAGTTGCAAATACTATATCTACGATATATTTCTGTATCTTTTCATCTATATACACCTGCTCAACAATCTCACGTGCTGCCATTATATCCTCTGGCTTAAGTACAGCTGATGCCTTAGGAAAGCTTCTAGAGTTCATATTCTGCTCGATAATTGCCATCTCCTCCTTGCGAGTTGGGTAACCGATCTTGACTTTGAGCATAAAGCGGTCGAGTTGCGCCTCGGGAAGTGGATATGTACCTTCCTGCTCCACTGGGTTTTGCGTTGCCATTACAAGGAATGGTGAGGGTAACGGATAGGTTGTATCACCGATTGTAACCTGACGTTCCTGCATTGCCTCAAGTAGTGCTGATTGAACCTTAGCAGGCGAACGGTTAATTTCATCTGCTAGGATAAAGTTAGCAAATATAGGTCCTTGTTTTACTGAAAACTCTTCGTTCTTTTGTGAATAGATAAGTGTACCTGTAAGGTCGGCTGGAAGTAGGTCTGGGGTGAACTGAATACGAGAAAATTTACCTGCAATAGCATCTGAGAGTGTATTGATTGCGAGGGTTTTAGCCAATCCCGGCACACCCTCTAAAAGAATATGACCTCCCGAAAGCAATCCTATTAAAAGACTGTTAATCAATTTCTTTTGCCCTACTATTACTTTGCCCATCTCCATTGTCAGGATATCGACAAATGCGCTCTGAGCTTGAATCTTCTCACTCAGCTCCTTAATGTTTACTGCGTCACTCATTTTAAAATCAGTTATATAGTTATATTATATCCTAGGTTATTCCTTGTTCGATAGTCTGGTGCGCTCTCATCTTTTTTTCCATCTCCCCCCATCTCACCTTTCTCTCCATCTCCTCTCATCTCCCCCCCCCGGTCGGTTTATTACAAAAAAGTCACTGTACTACTATTTAAGTATAGATAATCTCCACTCTAAACGATGTGAAAATGTAAATTATTTTGCACAAAAATACTATTTTTTTTGGAATTATAAATATTTAGCATACTTTTGTGGTGTGTTAGTACTCCAATACACTAGTTCGCTAACAAAACTTAGACCTTTTATACCTAAAAAACTTATATAAAATATGATTACTCTAAGGGATCTAAAATTCGGTTATCATAGCAGTAAGCCTCTACTCTCGGGACTCAATATTGAGGTAGAACGTGGGGTTATCTGCGGGCTACTTGGCAAGAATGGCGTGGGTAAGACTACTCTGCTACATCTTATCAGTGGAATGCTAAAACCAAACGATATTAATAGCGTAGATGTACTCGGACACACTCCCTTTAGGCGTACAGTAGCGTTCCTTAGCACTATATTTCTAGTGCCTGAGGAGTTTGAACTTCCTAGAATATCAATATTAAAGTACGCATCAATTTATGGTAAGTTCTACCCTAAGTTCTCACTCGAACTACTCAAAGATGTACTCCAAGAGATGGAAGTCGATTGTACTCAGAGTATGAACATTATGAGTTTTGGCCAGCGTAAGAAGGCATATATTGCCTTTGCTATTGCCTGCAACACAGATATTCTACTTCTCGATGAGCCTACCAATGGACTAGATATTACCTCGAAGGCAGCATTTAGACGTGCGATGGCTCGCTTTGCCGACGACAATAGAACGGTTATCATCAGCACCCACCAAGTTCGTGATTTGGAGGAGATTCTCGATACTATTATTATTCTCGATAATAACGAAGTACTACTCCACCAGAGTGTTAGCGATATAACCAAGAAGCTACGTTTTGAGATTGTAGATGCTACTACACCAGCACTATACAAACAACCGACAATCCACGGTGTTCTGGGTGTAGTTGAGCAGGATGGCTCGAAGGATGAGACTCAACTTGACATCGAGCTACTATTTGGTGCCACTATTGAGTCGCCTGAGGAAATCCACAGAATATTTAACTCATAAAATACTAGAAAAACGACTATGAAAAACTTTAACTTTATGAGATTACTAAGGTACACACTAGCTCAGCTAAAGCTAGAGTATAAGGGGATGCTTAAGTCCATTGCTATCTTTGCAGCTATATCTATAATTCTCTACACTGTAACAGCTATTCTAACATCGGGCAATGATAAGACGGAATACTTCAACTATATCCCCTACCTGCTAATTACTATATACAGCTTTATGTGGATGTACCAGTTATGTACGGCATTTAAGGATTACCACTCCTCTCTGTCATCCCCAAGGGTAATGATGCTACCTGCAAGCAAGCTAGAGAAATTTCTATCAATAGTCATTAATAAAGGGTTTATCCTATCGGTAGGCTATGGTACAACTCTTGCCCTTCTGATATGTGCTGCATCATTATTTTATAGCGGCAATCTAATATCAGATACCCTATCTGCCATCTCAGCATCCTTTAACCCTAATCTTAATATATCTGATATCCAAATTGGGGCTAATATTACTACTACCACACAGATAAAGTTCTTCCCATCAGTACTTTCGTTTATTAACGCAATATCATTCCCACTGCTAGTTGGAATACTCTTCCGCCGTATGCAATTTGCAATAGCCATCGCAATAGCCGTTGCATTAGGGCTAATTAGTTTGATATTTTTAATATTATATACAAAGTACACACAAGATATCAGATTAATAGAGAGTGTTGCAGAGATGGCTCAGAATAGAGGTTACTACGAGGTATTCTTCTCTGTAATATTCTTCATCGGTGCTTGGCTAAAGTTCCGCTCACTTCAAATCAAGAGATAAGACAATGATATTCAATGACCAAAGACCAATATATCTGCAAATTGCGCAGCTTATATACGGATATATTCTCTCGGGAGAGTGGATAGAGGGTGGTCGCATACCTTCGGTCAGGGAGTTTGGTATAACCTTAGGGGTTAATCCTGCAACTATACTAAGGGCATATGATGAACTTAGCCGACTAGAGGTTATCGAACAGCGACGAGGAATAGGTTACTTTGTAAGTGAGGGTGCGGCTAAGTCTGTGCGCAAGGCTCGAAAGGCTGAGTTTCTCAGTGAAACTCTACCTCAGTTCTTCACAGAT
>CAYJLU010000030.1:0-13194 GCA_964371395.1 uncultured Rikenellaceae bacterium
TGCCAAATTTTTAATTGTTTTATTCTCTAATACTATAATGCTCTGTTGAGTATAGCTTCAAGTTTCTCTAGAGTTACTACTCCTCGCTCTCCGACTCTCCAGCCACGCTCGCTAAAACGTCGTACTATCTCTTTGATTGTATCCTCTCCAATGTTATGCTCCGAAAGACGAGTCTTTACACCGAGACTGCGATAGAACTTCTCTAGTGATTCGATAGCAAAATCTATCTTCTGTTCATCAGACCCCTCGGCTCCCCATACCCTCTGGGCATATTGAACCAATTTTGTCCTCTTCTCATCCCTTAATACATACATCACAGCTGGATGTATAATCGCTAGGGTCACTCCGTGATCGAGTCCGTGAAGTGCAGTTAATTCGTGCCCTATCATATGAGTCGCCCAATCCTGAACAGTTCCCATAGCAATAAAACCATTAAGCCCCATTGTGGCAGTAAGCATAAAGTTTGCAGCGGCATCATAGCTCATCTTATCCTCTAGGAGTTCTGGTGCAAGCTCCTGAAGGGTCAATAGCAATCCCTCAGCATATCTATCCATTACCATAGTACGCTCCGCACCATCGGTTAGGTACTGCTCCAAGGTGTGAGCATAGGTGTCAATAATACCATTTGCCACCTGATGCTTAGGTAGTGAGAATATAGCCTCAGGGTCTAATATCGAGAAGATTGGATATGTCTTAGGGTTCTTAAAGGCGAACTTTTCAGCCCTCTCCCTGCGACTCACCACCGCACCATTATTCATCTCAGAACCAGTAGCAGGAAGCGTCAGAACTGATGCCAACGGAATAGCATCAACAGCCTTCGATTGATCGAGCATAAACTCCCAAGGATCGCCCTGATACTTTATAGCAGTGGCAATAAACTTAGTACCATCAATCACAGAACCGCCTCCAACTGCCAGTAGAAAATCTACACCTGCCTCTCTTGCCTGCTCTACTGCCTTTATCAAAGTAGCGTACTCTGGATTTGGCTCTATTCCCTTAAACTCAATCCACTCTCTACCCTCAAGTGCCTTAACCACTTGATCATACACTCCATTGCTAAAGATTGATCCACCGCCAATAGTTATCATAATCTTAGCATCGGCTGGAATAAGTGTTGCTAATTTAGCTATCTGCCCCTTACCAAACACTAGTTGAGTAGGGTTTTGAAATTCAAAATTATTCATTTTTCTTGTTTGTTTTTAAAATGTATTACTGTAAAAAATTTTTTATCCACTCAGTAAGTTCATACCTACGAAGAATATTTGGCTCGACTGGCTCAAAATCACTCCCTATAAAGTCAACTAGACTCTCCATATTGTCATAGCCTAGAATAAAGATTCGTGAACTATGGTAGAATGGCTCCTCTTTGACAGATAAATTTGTGGTGATTACCTTTCGCTTTAGGAACATAGCCTCTAAGGCTCGAAGTGTCATACCTGCTTGTCCTTGCTGTACTATATCAAGCACTGCCCTACTGCCTAATAACGCTCTAACAGAGTCTAAATAACTCATACCTGCGGCTCTATGGTAGTTAAGCACCCTTTCGGTGTAGAATCTACTGTACCTGGGATCCTTCGGACTATTCTCATCGGCTCTAACTCTAATATCGGTTGAAAGCCCCAATGATTCAAAACACTCGGCAAGAGTTGCAATCTCCTCAATGCGCCCTTTGTCATAACCTACAAAGTATATATCGCTCTGTGGCGTTATCTCTAGTGAAACGTCTCCAGCAGGAGGTGATGGATAGACCTGAGGAAGAGCAATTATATCGAAGTTCTGGGCATCCTCTGGATCGAAAGTATATTGCTCAACACCAAGTTTGCGAATCTGTGAGATATAGTGCTCCGCATACTCTCTATTCTTTCCCTTGAGTGTGAGTAGTGAGTCCCACAACCACGCCATCTTCTTTCCTCTGACCAACCTAGACATTAGTGTTACGTTCCTGAGGTTCTGAATCGAGAAAAATAGAACTCTATCTCCCTGCTCGACTCTACCTAGTCTCTCAATTAGGCTATCCTCAAAGTAACGGCAACCCGCCACAGGTTTCCTTCCTATGGTATAGTCCCAAATTCTTCGTAATTTCACACTAAGCCTCTTCTGTGACTTATCACAACGCCAAACTATCTGCTCTACTCCCTCTACATTTAGGTTATCGAAGTAGTAATCCAACAGAAAATTCTCTCCTCTTACTATATATAACATATATCACTACACTCAAAAATCAAGTATTACACTACAATTAGATTTAATATCAACCTCAGCTGCTCTATAACTTGGGAAATTAATATCATTCGATATTGCGAATGGTTCCTTAGGCTTTCCAAAGATATTGGTATCAATTTTACCATTACCGTTTATATCCTGATACGCTACAAAGACATACCTTCCCTTAGCTAACTCAAAGTTATGGTACGTAGTTCTACCAGTAGGTCTTATATATACACGCTGCCTAAGATCACTATCTTTGAACGATAGATTCCCGTCCTCGAACACACACAATACTACATCACACCCAGTATCCCTGATACCTCTCATAGTTATCTCAACACTGTAACTCTGAGTAAAGCCGTACTTTACTCCCAGCAATATAACTATAATAAGAATCAAACGTTTCATTAGTGCGGTAACATCTATTGATTATATTAAAGTTGTAAGAGCGAGATTGTGTTCTCTTCTACTCAATCACACAGCCTCGCTCCTAAAAAAAAGTTTAGTGCAAAACGTAAGTTTTGCCCAGCTTTGAAAATGGTTTGTAGTTAAAGAATATGCAAATATTCAGTCAAAATTCTACTTACTGTTAAGTTATAATCGACTAACTCAACCATTCTCAAAAACTGTACCGTCTCTCTCTTCTATTGCCTAGATAAGCGGAAGTGCTTGTGAAACGAAGAAGATAGCTGCCACACCTAGAATAGCGTATAGCTCAGGGAATGCAACAAGGATAAGTGAATTACCAAATACATCGTGACCATTTCCAATAGCAGTTATACCATTGGCAGCTAGCATACCTTGACGGTATGAACTCCAAAGAGACATTGCGCCTAGTGCAAGTCCTCCGCCGAAAATTGCCGCCGCTGAAGCTAGAGTAATATCCGCTGTTAGGAAATCTTGAATAAGAAAGTACCCTAGAAAGCCGTAAAGACCCTGAGTAGATGGCATCGCACATAGGATAAGGTAGCTACCAAATGCGCCTTTGTTCTTTTTCATTGCACCAACAGCTGCATTACCACTAATTGTAGTACCATAACAGCTACCAATACCCGAAAGAATAAGCATTGCAGCCACACCAATGTAAGCAAGTAAGATAGGTTCCATAATTTTTGTTTTGTTTTTTAAAGTTATTAATTTTTATCTGTTTTTACGTTTAAATGGGGTAAATAGTCGACCACCACCCTCGAACTCGGCATTCTTATAGAACTCCACGAATGTAAGGCGGATTGGGTGTACAATTGCCCCTAGGATTGAAATAAATATATTGAGACCGTGTCCAATCAATAGAATAATTGCCATTACAATAAAGCTAACCACGGGAATATCACCACTTAATCCCACTGCCAGCTCATTGAATACCTGTGCTATAATTGCACCTGCAAGCCCAATTGCAAATAGACGTACATAGGATATAAGGTCACCGATAACCCCCGTTATAGTCTCATAAAAACTATATAGGCCCTTGCCTATTGATGCCAATGGCTTTTTAGGCACACTAAATAGTAGTATTAGCCCAACTGCAAGGTATAGTGTTGATTTATATGCGATAGTATCAGTTCCATATACCTCCTCGGGCACCAGCCCGCTAAAGGCAGTAGCCGAACTAGCGATAAGCAATAACCACCCAATATTAGAAACTCCATAGATAAATGAACCACCACGTTTTATGCGATTGAAGGTTCTAAGCAGTATCCCAAAGAATACTTGCACTGCACCCAATCCGATCGATAGGTAGAATATATCATTAGGCGATAGGAAGAACTCCTTGAACTCCACAAAGGCATCTACTGAGACTAGTGCTATTCCAAAGACATTGCCCGAGAGTACACCAAAGATTACAGCCGAGAAGTTTAAGAATAGGGACAACCATCCGAAGTCTTTAAAGCCCTTTGGTATCTTATTCCACATTGCTAGTGTCGCTATGATTAGTAAGATTCCGTAGCCTGCATCACCTAGACACATACCGAAAAATATCATAAAGAACGGTGCAAAGAATAGCGTTAAATCCAACTCATTATAGCGTGGATACATATATATAGCCCCGATTGGCTCATATAGTCGTGCAAAGAAGTTATTCTTTAGTTTGATAGGAGGGTTTTGTTCTGCTTTGGCTTCCTGCGAAGTATAGTAGAGTTCTTGGGAATCGGCAAACTTTTCAATCTCTGCTCTATGACTACTCTCACTCCAACCCTCAAGCACCTTTATTGTACCATCTATCTCACTATGGGCTGATCCAAATACCTTTAAGTATTCCACCTCCTCGCTAAGTTCTATAACGCAAAGTTTAATATCCTCGATAGATTGAGCAGCACGAGCAATAATTGCTCTGTGTTCCATCTCTAAGGTATTAAGCCATTCGATCTCTTGCTCAATTTCATTTACTGAAAGCTGGGGAGCAGGAACCTCAACTGCATTAATTTCAAGAGGAGTCGTTGTCCTTTCACCACTAGTGGTAATAACAAAGTATGTATTACCTTGGCTCTGCGAAATAACCTCTGTGGCGTATGTACTCTCCCACTCTAAGCGATAATTCTTCGATGAGGTTTCAAAGAATCGTATTACAATCCCCTCTTTATAGAATTCCTCTAATACACCTGAATCGAAAACGCCCCAGACACTCACTCTTTGAGCCTCTACTTGCAAGGTGTGCCTCTTAGCCTCAATATCCTCGACCGCCTTACGTGCACTCTTATATGCCTGTACAGCTGCGGATACTGATTCAAATTTCTCGCCCTCTGCGCTAATAGATGCAAGTTCCTTTGCAACTTGTGCATAGGAAGCACTAAGCTCAAACTTGCTCTTCTGCTCATCTGTGGCTTCAAAGTCCTTAATTGTGATATCAACTAACCCTAAATCTCTAATAGATTCCAAAAAGGCTGGAACGTCTCTATGATAGAGCATAAAGTCATATCTAGTCATACTTACTATCATAACACTTGAGCTTCTATTCGTTGTTTAATAATCTTTTGTGAACTCTTAGAGATATTCTCTTCATCCTCTAAGAATCTCTTTATCTTAAGAATCGCCTCTTCATATCCCGGGATTTGCACCTTTTCGTATAAGTTAACCTTTTGCGTTGTCTTCTTTCGAGCACGCTCCAATACCTCCTGACGCTTAACAAATACTTCACTTTCGAGACCTAAGCGTGCCAAATCCTTTAGAATCTTCACACCATCGGCTATCCACAACGGAGAGGTAAATCGGCTATATGGTTTCTCGACGTACTTCACCTCGCTGAGTAGCGGAATCTGCACACCTGCAATCTTTTGCACCGAAAGCTCTACATCCTCAACAGCTACTAGCGAACTATCAAACTCAGCCCAAAGCTCAACCATATAGTCGTACTTTGCCATCACCTCCTCAAGTTCTCTTACTAGCTCCTGCGCCCTATCCTTAGCCTTTTTAACCTCAACTCTCAGAGCACTCTCCTTACTCTTTATAGTAGGGAGTGCACGCTCACGCATTTTGAGTTGCTTGCCAAGTTCTCCAAGCGATGTTTTATTAAATTGATATTTAATCATTTTTTTGGTCTCTATATTTTCTCTCAATAAAGTAGTAGAATGGAACTCCTACCACTAATATTGAAATAAGTGTAATTATCAAGGTCTCTAACTTAAATGTATCTTTAATAAGTTGTGTGATTGACATTGGAATTAGAACTAGCACTGCAATAAACATAGTCCTTATAAAGGCCTTTTGTAGCATAGCTATTCTCTCCAATATTTCTCCATTATCGACTCCTTGATTGCCACTTCGGCCTTAGAGAAGTGCTTTGCAAATAGCGTCCAGGCTGTATCTAGCATCTCCTCGATCGGGATATTAACGTCAATGGCAAGAAGCTCTTCGGAGTACTCCCTAGAGAAGTCTAGTGTACGAGTATCATAGTCCGAAAGGTCGAATCCATTTTCAAGTTTGGTACGAGCATTTGCCGCATCGGCATATAGTCGTACAGCTGCATTCATTACCTGTGGATGATCCTCCCTTGTCTTTTTACCTATCACTAGCTGCTTTAGGCGTGATAGCGAACGGAATGGATCCACGATAACCTTGCCAATCTCAGCATCGGAGCGAAGGAACAGCTGACCCTCTGTGATATAACCAGTATTATCAGGTACAGCGTGAGTAATATCGCCACCATTAAGAGTTGTAACCGCTAGAATTGTAATTGAACCTCCACTTGGTAGTTGCACTGCCTTTTCGTAGATCTTAGCCAGATCAGAATATAGTGAACCCGGCATAGAGTCCTTAGATGGAATTTGATCCATACGATTACTAACAATTGCCAACGCATCGGCATATAGCGTCATATCGGTTAGTAGTACTAGTACCTTTTCATTTTTGTCCACTGCAAAATACTCTGCTGCTGTAAGTGCCATATCTGGAACTAGTAGACGCTCCACAGGTGGGTTATCAGTAGTATTTACAAACGATACGATTCTATCAAGTACACCCGCATTGTCAAATACATTCTTATAGTACAGGTAGTCATCATTTGTCATACCCATACCCCCAAGGATAATTCTATCGACCTGAGCACGGAGTGCCACCATCGCCATAACTTGGTTATAAGGTTGGTTAGGGTCAGCAAAGAATGGTATCTTCTGTCCCGATACTAGAGTATTATTAAGGTCAATACCTGCAATACCCGTAGCGATTAGCTCCGAGGGCTGCATACGTCTAAATGGATTCACAGCAGGGCCGCCAGTTTCTCGCTCTTCGCCCTCAATCTCTGCACCCTCAAGTGGGTTTCCATAAGCGTCGAAAAACCTACCACAAAGCGCGTCCGAGACCTTCAGCATTGGTGGACGGTTAAAAAACATAACCTCTGCGTTAGTTGGAATACCCTCAGTACCTGCAAAGACCTGAAGAGTAACACTCTGCCCCGATATCTTCACCACCTGAGCTAGGCGACCATCAACCGTTGCAAGTGATTCATTTGCAACACCCGTTGCATTAAGAGTAACTGTCGCCTTTGTAATGGCGGTTAGCTCCGTATATACTTTATTTAGTGCCATTTTATCTCTTTATTATCTGTACTTTACAAGTTTATAGATTTATCATTGTATCGGCCTGCGATTTATACTTCTTATAGTCTTCGCTATCAAACTCTGAGTAGTTCATCTGCCTAAGGGTATTGATTAGCTCTTTATAGAACTTTGTACACTGCTCGAAATCAACAAATTTTCTCTCTGCCCTTACAATATCTATTACGTAGTTAAACATTGAGGTTTGGCGTGTCATCGGACAGTTTGCATCAATTTTATCGAATGAATCTTGCTGAAGAATCACAAAGTCTATAAGCTCCGACTTCCAGAACTTATCGTGATACTCCACAGGCACACCATCATCACCTAGAATGTTTATCTGCTCGTATGCCTCCTTACCACGCTGTACAATAGTCTTAGCAAGTAATACTTTATCGACCCAATCCTCCGAAATATTTTGCTTTAGGTACTCCACAATCTCAGAATACTCTAGATATTTTGAGTAGCTATCCAGCGGATCGATCGCAGGATAACGCTTCGAGTCGGCACGTCCTTGCGACAGTGCATAGAAACAACGTGCTGCCTTTTTTGTCGATTCCGTTACTGGTTCCTTTAAGTTGCCACCAGCTGGCGATACAGTACCGATAAATGTAACCGAACCTGTCTCTCCATTATTGAGGTAAACATAACCTGCACGAGCATAGAATGCCGAAATAATTGCTGGAAGGTCCATCGGGAAGGCATCTTGACCCGGTAGTTCCTCTAGACGGTTACTCATCTCACGTAGTGCTTGTGCCCATCGAGAGGTTGAGTCGGCGAGTAGTAGTACTTTATACCCCATCGCTCGGTAGTACTCACCAATAGTCATAGCAGTGTAGACCGATGCCTCACGTGCCGAAACTGGCATATTTGAGGTATTAGCAATGATAACTGTACGCTCCATTAGTTTACGACCTGTACGAGGGTCATCTAGCTCTGGGAACTCCACAAAGGTCTCCACTACCTCATTTGCACGCTCCCCACACGCTGCCACAATAATCACCTCAGCGGCTGCTTGTTTCGATATAGCGTGTTGAAGCACAGTCTTACCCGCACCGAACGGACCGGGGATAAAACCCGTCCCCCCCTCGGCAATTGGATTAAAGGTATCGATTGCTCGCACTCCCGTCTCTAACACCTTCTGTGGGCGAGGCTTATTGTCGTAGGCAGTAACAGGAACTTTAACTGGCCACTTCTGCACCATAGTAACACTATGCCTAACCCCTGTCTCATCAACTAATGTAGCGATGGTATCGTTGATTGCATAGTTACCATTTGCCACTATTGACTCCACGGTATATGAACCCTTAAATGCAAATGGTACCATAATCTTATGATCCAACCATCCCTCAGGCACATAACCTAGCCAGTCGCCCGCCTTGAGGCTATCACCAACCTTTGCAATAGAGGTAAAGTCCCATCTCGACTCCATATCAAGCGGTGGGGTGTAATCTCCACGTTGTAGAAACACACCTTCCATAGTCTTTAGGTCATTCTGAAGACCATCATAAATTCGAGTAAGTATGCCCGGGCCTAGGGTCGCTTCGAGCATTGAGCCGATAAATTCAACCTTATCGCCTACTTTTAGTCCACGGGTACTCTCGAATACCTGCACATAGACATTGGCTCCAGTAATTTTTATGACCTCAGCCATTAGTTTGGTACCTCCACAGTCAATATAGCAGATCTCGTTCTGCGCCACTGCCTCGGCAGTCTTAACCGTTACTAGGTTCGAGATAATACCTACAACTTCTCCTGTTTTCATTTAGTTTATAGAGTTTTATGCTTTTTATTTATACTTCAAACTATTCTGTTAGTTACCTATCATTAATAAGTTCACCTTTTGAGGTGAACGAGCGAACCATATCCTCAAACCTCTTGCGCCCAATCTCTTTACTGAGTGATGCCCAACGCTGTAAGATATTTAGCTCGATAAGGTAATTTAATACTGCGGAGAGGTCGAAATCGTGGCTAATACCATCCATTCCACCCGGTTCGAGTAACTCGGCGGCGTAATTCCACCTCAGAGCATCCATCTTGTGCTCTCTGTCCACAAAGTCAGCTGTTGCCAATACACCTTGCAGAGGTTGCCACCAGCTCATCTCTCGAATATCCTCGGAGCTTGCCTCCATACCAGCACAAACCTCTCGAATCTGCCTATCGGCGTACGACCACAGTTTCAGGTATTGGCTATGGCTCAAACTACACTCCTTATAAAAATTACTCAACAAAAGAGCCTCGACTCTCTGTTCAGTTAGCTCGTCCTGTGGCTGATCCTCATCCTCCTGAATTCTGCCCTGAATAATATCAAGTGCATAACGAACTGAATTTGGTAGTCGTGAAATAAAGACCTCATCACTCTCTGCCACTTCTCCTTGAATTTCAGCGTCAATCTCCTGAGCACTTAAATTTCCTAATGGATTATGAGGTGTATCCAATCCGCTGAGTCTACTGAGAATATTTAGTACATCATAGTAGGCATATAACAGTTCAACAGCCTTTAAATCCTTAGGATTAAGCTCTGCAATTATCTCAGCGTGTAGCGCACCAAAGTCTATCGACTGTGGGTCGCTGCTGAGACTATACTGCTCTAACGATGCTATTAAACAATAGTACATACTTTTAGCTTTTTTATAAGTATCTATGAATTACTTGATTTGGCCAAATAAAAATTCAGCAACTTTTGGACGCAATGCATTCTTAATTAATTCTTTAAAGTCGCCGTCGGTAAAGCTAACATAGTACCCTCCCTCTTGCGGTGCAACTCTAAATGGCACACGCACCTTACCATCTACAACAGCTTCAACCCCTTGGTTAAAGTGCTTTGAGATAATAGCCTTACTCTCTGCTATAAAGTCCTCGCCCACCAACACACTAACTCCACTATCCGATTCTGGGTTCCAACTCTTAACAGCCTCAACCATTAACCTCTCGATAAATTCACCACTCTGCCACGCTTGGCTAACCTTTGCGTCGACTACCTCGGCGGTGATAAGCCCCGATATAGTTCTACGCAGTGACGAAAGTGTCTGCTCCGATGCCATACGCACATCATTGGCTGTATTCTTAGCCAATTCAGCTGCTGAATTTTGTGCATCTTGGATAATCTTTGATGCCTTAGCCTCCGCTTCGGCTACAATTTGTTGAGCTTTGCTCTGCGCATCAACAACTAGTGCCTCTGCTTCATTACGACCACGCTCTAACCCTTCGCTTCGTAGCTTCTGGGTTAACTGTTCGAGTTTATTTTCCATTATAAAAAGTAGATATAGTTTTCGTTAATAAAAATCGTCTATTGGTGCTGCTCTCTGAGCAGGTCTTCGAGCACCTTAACTGGCGCAAAAGTTGTAATTGGCACCTCCACAAAGAGTGTATTCCAATTTGCCATAGCTCCGTTCCACAATCCCGGCAACTCCAATGCTTTGAGACTCCTACCTTGGAAACTCTTCTGTGATATAAATCCTGTGTCTGGATCTACAAAGTCACTAAGATCAAATTTCTCGCCTTTATAGTCCTTAGTTAAACACACTAAATCTACTGGATTAAAGTGCGTTGATGATGCCATAAGGTGGCTATCTTCTTCCGAAATCTGAGAACTCTCGGCTATCTGTACCGACTCTCCACCGCTACTCTCAACAACCCAAAATGGACCACCCCCCGGCTCTCCTTCATTGCGCACCATACCACAAACTCTCAGCGGGCGATTCAGCACTCTTAGCAGCTCATCGGCTGTTATTTCTGTATCTTCGGTAAATCTATAACCTAAATTAGCCTCAATATAACTTACAATCTCATTGAGGTTTGCCGTTCCATTTTCAATTGCACGGATAGCCCCAAACAATTCACCTTGGATGTCTAGTGCTAACTGCGCCAGTGCCTTTTTAAAGGCTACTGTATCGGCACGCCTATGGTCTGGCACAATATTATCGACAGTCTTTATAAATATAACATCGGCGTTAATCTCCGATAGGTTCTCAATTAGCGCACCGTGCCCAGATGGTCTAAAGAGTATCTCTGCGCTATCGTCCCTAAAGGGTGTATTATCAAGATTCACAGCAATGGTATCGGTCGATGATTTTTGTTGTGAATAGCTAATTCTATACTCTACTCCAAAACGTGTTTCATACTTTGCACGCTCCGCTGAGATTAGGTCTTGAAAGCCATCAAGATGCTCAGGCGATACTGTATAATGGATATTTACCATACAGTTTGCCGAAATACCATAGAGAGCACCCTCTACTAAGTGTTCCTCACAGGCAGTTCGCCCACCATCACTATAATTATGAAACTTCAAAAGCCCCTTTGGCTTCTGTCCATAATCTAATCCTTTAGATATTATTGCTGCAATAACAGCCTTACTATCATTAAAATCAACACCTAGCTCTACTAGGTCGTTATAAAAGGCGAAATTTTCAATGTTTTCTAGCGTCTTCTCTACCCCTGAACTCAGCTTACCACTCTGCACATATTCAAAGTACTCCTTGAACATACGTGTGGCTGCACCAGAGGCTGGCACAAATTTCTCCACATCTAGCTCTAAGACTCTAACACTATTATCCCAACGTGCTGATAATTCAACCGCCCTATCCTCGTTTAAACGCAGTATACCATCGCCTACTATCGCCGCTCTACTCACCTTTAGCGGCGAGAAGCCACTGGCAAATCTCTCAAGTTGAGCTTCAACTCTCTCAACTTTAATGTCTCTTCGATTAAAGGCTTTAGTATCCTCTTTTGTAAATTTCATATGAGTTTATATTTGTTTGTCTATGTAAAGTTATGTATTTTTGTGATTAAAAAAACAATTATTATGACTTTTTTTAATAAAAATTTCTCTTTAGTAAAATTAAATACTTTTGGAATTGATTTTACAGCAAAATTATTCGCCACGTTCTCAACAAAAAGTGAATTGCTTAAGTTAATTTCTCACTGTAAGGAGAAAAATCTTGAGTGGTGGGTGCTAGGTGGTGGTAGCAATATATTGTTCACTGGGGCATTTTCAGGTGTTGTAATTCACCCTAACTCTACAAAAATCGAGCAAATTGAAGAACTTTCGATAGCCGATGCTGGAACTCCTTGGGATTACTTTGTGGAGTGGGCGGTTGAGCACGACTTATACGGAGCTGAAAATCTATCGTATATTCCGGGAAGTGTCGGAGCCTGTCCTGTGCAAAATATTGGAGCTTATGGTGCACAAGTAGCCGACATTATTGAGTGGGTCGAGTACCTTGATACCGAGGATATGGAATTTAAGCAAATTATGGGTAACCAGTGTAAGTTCGGTTACCGTGAATCTATATTTAAGCAAGAACTCAAATCTAAAGCGATAATCACCAGAGTAGCATTTCGACTCAAAACTGGATTTACTGTCAATGATGCAAAGTTAGACTATGGTGATGTACGTTCGATTGTAGAGGCTATGGAGGGAGGGGTAACACTGCGCAATATACGTGAGACGGTCACCTCTATACGCAAAAGCAAACTACCTGAGCCTACCGAAATTGGTAATGCTGGTAGTTTCTTCAAAAACCCAGTGGTGAGCCTTGAAAAGTTCGAGGAACTACAACAAAAATATCCAGATATACCTTCATACAGCGCAGATAGTGGTGTTAAAATACCTGCTGGTTGGCTTATCGACAGAGCTGGATTTAAAGGATATAGAGAGGGAAATGTTGGAGTTCACCAAAAACAAGCCCTAGTGTTGGTAAACTATGGAGAAGGTACTGCCAAGGAGATTCTAGCACTTGCATCCAAAATTATTGGTGCTATCGAGGAGCTATATGGGGTGAGTGTTACGATGGAGGTAAATGTACTTTAATGCAACAAGAAATTATAATTTAACCGCTTCTAAGCGAGCATAAAAATAGACCTCATAAAAAACAGACCCAATGAAAAGATTATTACTATTAATCACACTATGTTGTATCTCAATTCAAATTAATGCACAGCAAGGTAATTGGAGCGG
>CAYJLU010000030.1:13294-14496 GCA_964371395.1 uncultured Rikenellaceae bacterium
GAGGGCGGGCTAATCGCCTTTATGCTTGGAGGCGAGAGAGGCTATAAAAGACCTGACTTTATAGTATCGCTTGCTGGCCCAGGAGTCTCAGGCTCAGAGGTCTTAGCTCTACAACAGCGAACAGCACTGGAGAACCTTGAGATAGAGTCCGAGAAGATCGAGGCGGCACTAGCCATAAACCAAAAGCTATACTCGATTGCTAAGGAGTCGAAGTCGCTAGACTCTACCTATATTAGCAGCGTAAAGTCGACGTTACTAGAATCTATACCGAGCGATATGGATGAGAAAGAGGCTCAAGAATTAATCCAAGGAGCACTATCTCAGCTAACGAACCCTTGGTTCTACTTCTTTGTGAAGTATGACCCACAGAGAGCTATTCAAAGAACTAGAGTACCAGTAATTGCACTTAATGGCTCGCTCGATGTGCAGGTATCTGCCGACCAGAACCTCCCAGCTATTGAATCTGCGCTTACAAGGGGCGGAAACCGAGTATCTAAGACAATGAAACTAGATGGACTTAACCACCTATTCCAAAGAGCTACTACGGGAGACGTGAGTGAATATGCAGAGATTGAAGAGACGATGTATGAGGAGGTAATGAGCCTGATAGCTGAATCGATTTTGGTGATAAATAGATACAGATAATATAATGACAATACAACTAATTGTGGTGGGCAAGACCATCAATGGCTACAATAGCCAAGGTGTGGATGACTACATAAATCGTTTAAAGCACTACTGCCGTTTTGAACTTAGGGTAATACCTGAGTTAAAGAACGCAAAGAACCTATCCGAGGAGCAGATAAAGCAGAGCGAGGGGGAGTTAATCCTAAAGTTGGTGAGTACCTCCGACTACCTTGTACTACTTGACGAGCGTGGCAAGATGCGTGGGAGTGTAGAGTTCTCGGAGTGGCTTGAGAGGATAGGTAATCGAGGTGTTAAAAACTTAGTATTTGTTATTGGTGGTGCGTATGGCTTCTCCGAGGAGGTGTATGCAAGGGCTAATGAGAAGATAGGACTATCTCCTATGACATTCTCGCATCAAATGGTGCGTATGATATTCCTCGAACAGCTCTACCGTGCTCATACCATACTTGCAGGGCAACCATATCACCACCGCTAATATACACGTTTTCTACGATTTTAACAATACATACTGCTGTTATAATTGTAAAGATGCGCCTATATTTTATAGCAGTGGG
>CAYJLU010000031.1:0-14482 GCA_964371395.1 uncultured Rikenellaceae bacterium
CAAAATAGTTGGGGTGTCTACCCCAACTATTTTGCAGAGAGAATGTTTTAGCCGTGGAACAATCAGAGTCTATTGTCTACACTTACTTAAGTACAACAATGAAGAGAATCCTATGATATATACACAGAGGCCGTAAAATCTAGTGATTCTACGGCCTCTGTGGTCTCTTTGTATATCAAGTAACTAATATATCTTAGTCTCTAAGCTTTGCAACTAAGAACTCACGGTTTAGTCGAGCAATGTGCGCAACTGAGATACCCTTAGGACACTCAGCCTCGCAAGCTCTCGTGTTGGTACAACCACCAAAACCTAATTCGTCCATCTTAGCTACCATAGCCTTAGCTCTACGTGCACCCTCAACCTGACCCTGAGGTAAGTTCGCAAGGCTAGATACCCTCGCAGATACAAATAGCATAGCTGAACCATTCTTGCAAGTCGCAACGCAAGCACCACAACCAATACAAGATGCTGCATCCATACTCTCATCCGCATTCTTCTTAGGAATAGGAATCGCATTAGCATCTGGTATACCACCAGTATTTACAGAGATATAACCGCCCGACTGAAGAATCAGTTCAAAAGCGTTACGCTCAACAACCAAGTCCTTAATTACTGGGAATGCAGCTGAACGCCACGGTTCGATAGTGATAGTCTGCCCATCACGGAACTTACGCATATGTAGCTGGCAGGTAGTGATATCGTCGTCAGGACCGTGTGCACGACCGTCTACGTATAGTGAACACATACCACAGATTCCCTCACGGCAGTCGTGGTCGAATGCAATAGGTTCTTCGCCCTTGTGGATAAGGTCGTTGTTTACCATATCAACCATCTCTAGAAATGAGCTATCAGCCGATACTCCGCTAACTTGGTACTCCTTGAAAGAACCCTTAGCCTTTGGTGACGCTTGGCGCCATATTTTTAATTTAAAGTCCATCTTTTTCTCTTGTGAATGTTTGTTTTTCTTCTAAAAGCTAGGGAATTACTCCTTATAGTTACGTTGAGCGAGTTTTACTTCTTCGAATACAAGTGGCTCTTTGTGTAGTACTGGAGCCTTATCTCCGTTGTACTCCCAAACAGCTACATATACAAACTGCTCATCATCACGTAGTGCCTCACCCTCTGGAGTCTGGAACTCCTCACGGAAGTGTCCACCGCAGGACTCCTCACGATTGAGAGCATCACGAGCCATTAGCTCACCCATCTCAAAGAAATCTGCAACACGTAATGCCTTTTCGATCTCTTGGTTAAACTCACCAGCCTTGCCCGGTACTAGAACATCACTCCAGAACTCAGCCTTTAGCTTAGGAATCTCTGCAATTGCTCTTTCAAGTCCCTCTTTGGTACGGCCCATACCGACATTATCCCACATAAGTAGACCTAAAGCCTTGTGGAAATCATCCACTGAACGCTTACCCTTAATTGCAAATAACTTTTCAATCTTATCGTTTATCTCCTTCTCAGCTGCAACAAACGCAGGATCGTTTGTATCAACCTTAGGTGATTGAATCTCCTTGCTCAGGTAGTCACCAATTGTGTATGGTAGAATAAAGTAACCATCGGCAAGACCTTGCATAAGTGCAGATGCACCAAGGCGGTTTGCACCGTGGTCTGAGAAGTTAGCCTCACCAATTGCGTATAGACCCGGAATAGTAGTTTCAAGGTTATAGTCAACCCAAATACCACCCATTGTGTAGTGGATAGCAGGGTATATCATCATTGGTTCATTATATGGATTCACGTCCACAATCTTCTCATACATTTGGAATAGGTTGCCATAGCGAGCCTCGATAACATCTTTACCTAGACGATTGATCGCTGTTGAGAAGTCAAGGTACACTGCAAGTCCTGAGCGGTTAACTCCATAACCTGCATCACAACGCTCCTTAGCTGCACGAGAGGCCACGTCACGAGGAACAAGGTTACCGAATGCAGGGTATCTGCGCTCTAGGTAGTAATCTCTATCCTCTTCCTTGATTTGCGATGCCTTGAGCGAGCCATTACGGATAGCCTCTACATCTTTCATATGTTTAGGAACCCAGATACGTCCGTCGTTACGTAGCGATTCAGACATAAGGGTTAGTTTACTTTGTTGGTCTCCGTGTACTGGAATACAGGTAGGGTGAATCTGTGTGAAACAAGGGTTTGCGAAACCTGCACCCTTCTTGTAACACTGCCACGCTGCCGAACCGTTACAGTTCATAGCGTTTGAGCTTAGGAAGAAGACGTTACCATAACCACCCGTTGCGATAACTACGGCGTGTGCACCAAATCTCTTGATCTCGCCAGTAACTAGGTCACGTGCAATAATACCACGAGCCTTACCGTCAATCATCACTAGGTCCACCATCTCGTGGCGAGTGTAGCTCTGAACTTGTTTTTTGTGGATAGAGCGGTTAAGTGCAGCGTATGCACCAAGTAGTAGCTGCTGACCAGTTTGACCACGAGCATAGAATGTACGGCTTACCTGTGCACCACCGAATGAACGGTTATCCAGTAGCCCACCGTAGTCACGTGCAAAAGGAACACCCTGAGCAACACATTGGTCGATAATAAGGTTTGATACCTCAGCTAGGCGATATACGTTTGCCTCACGTGCACGATAGTCGCCACCCTTTACTGTATCGTAGAATAGGCGATATACTGAATCATTGTCATTCTGATAGTTCTTAGCAGCATTGATACCCCCTTGAGCTGCAATCGAGTGCGCTCTACGAGGAGAGTCAGAGATACAAAAGATCTTTACGTTATATCCTAGTTCGCCAAGCGAGGCAGCAGCAGATGCACCACCAAGACCCGTACCAACTACGATTACATCTAGCTTACGCTTGTTTGCAGGCGAAACTACTTTAATTTGAGCTTTATGTTTTGACCACTTCTCAGCAACTGTGCCTTGAGTAGGTATTTTCGATTCTAATTTCATTACTTTCTAAAATTAACCTATTATTGAACGTACGTAAAATACTACTACTACTGTTAAGAACATTGCCACAGTAAGTGTAGAGATAGCTAGACCTAATTTTTGTAGGCGAGGTAACCAAATTTGGTTGTTCCAACCAATAGTTTGGAGTGCACTCCAGAAACCGTGGTTTAGGTGGAACCACAGTGCCACTAACCATACTACATAACCTATAACAACATAGATGTTGCTAAAGTAGTATTTAATAAAGGCAACACCATCGGTTACAGATACCATTGCACCTCCAAGTTCTACCTCGTGGTGACCCATAATCTCAACTAACTGCATCTTTGCCCAGAACTGTGCTAAGTGAAGACCGATAAAGCCAACTACGATTACACCAAGTACAAACATATTTTTACTAGCCCACGTAACCTCTTTAGGACGTGTAACCTTTGCATAACGTTGGTTACCACGGCTCTTGCGATTACCAAGAGTAATGGTAATAGACATTAGAATGTGAACCAAAAAGCCAGCCGCCATAATAGCAGTACCTAGAAGTGCGTACCAGTTTGCACCAAGGAAAGCACAGATAGCGTTGTACGCCTCGGCCGAAAAGATTGCAACAAAGTTCATTGTTGCGTGGAAGAGCAAGAACATAATTAGGAAGAGACCACTAAGGCTCATTACTAATTTCTTGCCGATTGAAGATTTTAGTAGACTACTCATATTTATTTGTTTTAAGAATTAGTTTTTAATTTAATCGATTAAATTGATACATAACTCGGGGGTGCTAAGTTACGTCTTTTAGTAAAAATTTCCAACTTTTAGCCTATAAATAATAAAATGGTATTATTATCGCTTATGGGTCTCTATGCTGGATCGTGTCCGTGCCCTCCCCAAGGATTGCAACGCAATATACGCCAAATTGTCTTAGCTAAACCTACTATCAATCCGTGCTTTTTGAGCGCGTCGATAGCGTACTGAGAACAACTTGGCGTATATCTACACGTCGAGGGAAAGAGTGGTGAAATACATAGCTGATAGAAACGTATCAACAACCAAAATGGAAAGATTAATACCTTTTTTAGGATACTATATATATGAATTAATATCTTCTTCACCCTCGCTCTAGTATTTAATCATAGGATTAATTGATAAACTTATCGGCTACATACTCTGCAATCTGTACTGCATTAGTAGCGGCACCCTTACGTAGATTATCAGCAACAACCCACATATTTAGTGCTTGTGGATTAGATATATCGAGGCGAAGACGGCCTACAAAAACATCGTCCTTACCCTTTGCAAACAGTGGCATTGGGTATTCATTCTCTGCGGTATTGTCCACAACCTTTAACCCTGAGGAGTGCTCTAGGATCCAGCGAGCTGCATTGAGTGTGAATGGCTGCTCGAACTCTACATTAATGCTTTCGCTATGACCGCCGATAACAGGAACACGTACTGCCGTTGGAGACACCTGAATAGATGGATCACCCAAAATCTTACGAGTTTCGTGTACTAACTTCATCTCCTCCTTAGTGTATCCATTCTCGGTGAATTGGTCACAGTGTGGTATGCAGTTCTGTTCGATCTGATAGTTATAGACCTTATTACAATCTAGATTACCCGCCTTTTCGTTTTGGAGTTGGTCAAGTGCCGCCTTGCCAGTACCTGTAACAGCCTGATAGGTCGAAACTACAACTCTACGGATATTGTATGCAGTGTGTAGTGGTGCAAGAGCTACCAACATCTGAATTGTCGAACAGTTAGGGTTAGCGATAATTCTATCCTCATAGGTTAGCTCATCAGCGTTTATCTCCGGAATAATTAGCTTTTTAGTAGGGTCCATTCTCCACGCCGAGCTATTATCTATGACGTAACAACCACTAGCGGCAAACTTCTCTGCCCACTCTAGCGACGTCCCTCCACCAGCTGAAAACAGTGCAATCTGAGGCTTTAACGATAAACCTGTCTCGGCACTCACTACTTCATACTCCTTACCCTTAAAAACTACCTTCTTGCCCACTGAACGCTCCGAGGCGATAGGGATTAGTTCACTAATAGGAAAATTTTTCTCTGCGAGCACCTCTAGCATTACTCCTCCAACTAGACCTGTTGCTCCAAAAACTGCTACTTTCATCACTTTTTTTATGTTTAATAATTACCTATAATCGTTGCAAAACGCAAGCTCTATGACAGAGTGTTGAATGAGACTCCCCGAAATTTTGAATACCCCCCCCTAGGGTTCTTTTTAGCAACATATCTAAAACTATGCAAACTAAAGAATAGCACCTCGGCAGTTATATCTGAAATCGTGTAACCCAATAACAGGCCCTGTCTATAAAAATTGCTCCGCATCGACCATATATAATAGTAGAGCGGAGCAAATTTGTATATTAGTATGTATTTGTCTCAAAAATTACTTTCTGATAGCTGCTACACCCGGAAGTTCAACACCCTCCATATACTCTAGTAGCGCACCTCCACCTGTCGAAACGTAGCTAACCTTTGAAGCATAACCGAACTGATTAACACAAGCAACTGAATCGCCACCACCAATAAGTGAGTATGCACCAGCTGCCGTAGCCTCAGCGATTGCATCTGCTACTGCCTTCGAGCCAGAAGAGAATGACGGCATCTCGAATACACCCACTGGGCCATTCCATAGAATAGTCTTAGACTCCTTGATAACCTTAGCAAAAGCTACGGCTGTATCTGGGCCAATATCCATACCTTCCCAACCCTCTGGAATATCGTTTGCTGGGCAGATCTTCTTGTTACAATCGTCCGAGAAGTCGTCACCACATAGTGCGTCAGAGGCAAGAACAACATTTACGCCCTTTTCCTTTGCAACCTCTAGAATTCTTAGAGCTGTCTCAAATTGATCTTTCTCGCAGATAGAGTTTCCGATATTACCACCAAGTGCAGCTTTGAATGTATAGGTCATACCACCACCTAGGATTAGGTTATCAACCTTGCTCATTAGGCTCTCGATAATTGTAATCTTTGTAGATACTTTAGAACCACCAAGGATAGCAGTAAATGGCTTTTCAGCATTTTCTAGTACAGAGTCAATAGCCTTAAGCTCATTCTCCATAATGTAACCGAACATCTTATCATTTGGGAAGTACTCTGCAATAAGCGCAGTAGAGGCGTGTGCACGGTGTGCAGTACCAAATGCGTCATTTATATAGCAGTCAGCATACGATGCTAGTTTTGCAACAAATCCCTTTTGAGACTCCTTAATCTCTGCTTTAGCAGCAGCTTTTTCAGCGTCAGTAGCGTCAGCAGCAAGACGTGCTTTACCTTCCTCCTCAGCGTAGAAACGTAGATTCTCAAGTAGGAGTACCTCGCCTGCTTGAAGTGCCTCGGCAGCTGCATCAGCACCTTGACAATCATCAGCAAATTTTACTGGAGTTCCGATAAGTTTTTCAACTGTTGCAATAATGTGCTTTAACGAGAACTTCTCGGTAACGCCCTTTGGACGACCTAGGTGAGACATAAGGATAACTGCTCCGCCACCAGAGAGTACCTTTTGGATAGTTGGTACAGCTGCACGGATACGAGTGTCGTCAGTTACTGAAAATGAAGCATCAAGAGGTACATTGAAGTCTACTCTAATGATAGCTTTTTTGCCTGTAAAGTTGTAGGTGTCGATAGATTGTTGCATTGTTCTATTTATGTTTGGTAATTATTTTCTGTTTAAAGAATAATTTTAAGCTACAAAGATACTCATTTTTTTATACATTTGTGTAATATTTTCCTTTTTTAAAATTTTTTTGCTATGAAATTTGTGATACATAGCTTTGATACACTTATATCTAGTAACGATACTGCCGCCGATACAAGCTATGGAGATGGTGATGTAATTGTAGCAGAGTTTCAGAGTGCGGGTCGTGGACAAAGGGGTAACCACTGGGAGAGTACTAGGGGAGAAAACCTTACATTCTCCATTGTGATCGAACCACGAGAGCTGCAAATCTTTGAGCACTTTCAAATCTCAATGACAGCTGCTCTATCTATTGCTCATACACTCTCAATTCTAGGGGTTGATGGAGTAGAGGTTAAGTGGCCAAATGATATACTTATAAAGGGAAGAAAGGTGGCGGGAATACTAATCGAAAACTCTATTACAAACCAATATATCTCAAGATCTGTTATCGGAATAGGTATCAATCTACTACAAGAGAGATTTTCGCCCTCTGCCCTTAATCCTACATCACTTGCATTACAGGGTGTTGTAGGAATTGATAGGATGGCTGTTCTACGCACTATACTGGAAAAGTTTAACGAAGTAAAGCAATTAACCATCACTGAATTACATTGTCAGTATATGGAAAAACTATATCGAGGAGATGGATACTATAAATATAGGGATGTTAAGAGCGGCGAGGTATTTTTGGCTACCATAGATAGAATTAATATGTGTAGTGGCGAGCTTACACTCTTAACTAGTGATAATCAACCACACTGTTACTTCTTTAAGGAGGTAGAGTTTTTATAGCCACCAGCTGAGGATTTAGCGTTCTGTATCGTGTGATTTAATTGAAATTTCGAGTTAGTTTAGTTCGACTTTTGTTATTTTGTAAAGCTCCAAAAAATTAATACCTTTGTGGTTATTATGAGGCAATTCACACTACTTAGTTCGATAAGACTCCGCTTTAAGAGGTGGAGTCGTGTTTCGTATGCGGCATTTATGTCGATTGGTCGTGAGGTTACCATAGGCAGGCTCTCTGTCGATATTGCCAATAGCTCTACTTCTAAATCTATGGAGGGTAAGCTATTTAATTCAAGTAGAGAGGAGGAGTCTGAGTCGAGAAAAGGGAGCGATACAGACGAGCAGAGGATCGAGGAACAGCATCTCTCAATGGTGTTGGTTGTGTGTGATAGTGCTCCTGTACAGTGTAGTAGTATTTATATTAATAGTATGAGTACCTCTATTCTATTCGCCATTGGTGGATTGAGTAGAGGTATTTTTAGTTTATCGGGGCATAAAAAATGAGTATTGAAGAGTTAAAGTTACGAGTGCTCAATGGGGGTGAGATTACTGCCAAAGAAGCAGAGTGGTTGATCGAGCTGTCGGATTCAGAGTTATTGTATAGTGCAGCAGAGGAGATAACTAAGAGGTGTGCCTCAAGGCGATTTGATATGTGCTCTATAATTAATGCACGTTCGGGCAGTTGTTCGGAGGATTGTCAATGGTGTGCGCAGTCGGCGTACTACTCAACGGGTGTGGAGTGTTATGACTTAGTCCATAGAGCTAGGTGTCTTAAGGAGGCACAGCATAATGAATCGCAGGGTATTGGTAGCTTTTCGTTAGTAACCAGCGGTCACAGTTGTAAGGGCGAGGAGTTGAAGAACTTGTGCTCAACGTTGGACTATATTGGTCAGAGTTCTAATATTTCGTTATGTGCTTCGTTAGGGCTATTGGATAGAGAGGAGATGGATACATTGCGACACCACGGCGTGACACGTTACCATTGTAACATTGAGACAGCTCCCTCGTACTTTGGTGAGCTATGCTCTACTCATACCATTGAGGAGAAGTTCGCAACGCTTCGAGCAGCTAGAGAGGCTGGTTTAAAGCTATGTTCGGGGGGTATTATAGGGATGGGAGAGAGTGCTTCTCAGCGTGTTGAATTTGGCATTGCCTTACGTGGAATAGGTGTCGATTCTATACCGATAAATATACTACAACCTATCAAGGGAACCCCACTAGAGGGTACAGAGCCACTCAGCGAAGAGGAGATCTTACGTACAGTGGCGACATTGAGGTTTATCCACCCCAATGCCTACTTACGCTTTGCGGGGGGGCGTGCTCAACTAAGCGAACTAACCTTACGTAGGGCATTAACTATTGGAATAAATTCGGCGATAGTGGGTGATCTGCTCACCACTATCGGCTCCACAGTAGAGGATGATAAGAGAATAATAAAGGAACTAGGATATGAATTATAGTGAATTAGAGCGATTCGATAGGGAGCATCTATGGCATCCCTACACCTCGATGAAGAACCCACTACCAAGTTATTTGGTGGAGAGTGCCAGTGGTTGTACTATTAGGCTTGCCTCGGGCGAGGAGTTGGTTGATGGTATGTCTTCGTGGTGGTGTGCGGTTCACGGTTATAACCACCCAGTGTTAAACGAGGCGATAGAGGCTCAGTTGCAGAGTATGTCGCACGTAATGTTTGGAGGACTTAGTCACCAACCAGCAATTAAATTAGGGGAGTTATTATTATCTATTACTCCGAACTCTTTGACCAAGATTTTCTATGCGGATAGTGGTTCAGTTGCCGTAGAGGTGGCACTCAAGATGGCGGTTCAATACCACTATGCGGCAGGTGCTCCTGAGCGTCAGAACTTTGTAACCACTAGAAGTGGTTACCACGGTGATACTTGGAATGCGATGTCGGTGTGCGATCCCGTTACGGGTATGCACTCACTATTTGGTAGCTCGCTGCCTCAGCGATACTTTATCGATGCACCAAAGAGTCGCTTTGGAGGAAAGTGGCACCAGAGCGACATAGAGCCACTAGAGAGGCTTCTGAAGAGTAGCGCAGAGAGTATAGCCGCATTTATAGTAGAGCCGATAGTCCAAGGAGCTGGTGGTATGCGCATCTACCACCCCGAGTACCTACGCCAAGCAGTAGAGCTATGCAGGCACTATGGCGTGTTGGTAATTTTCGATGAGATAGCCACTGGTTTTGGACGAACAGGTAAGCTCTTTGCCTGTGAGCACGCAGGAGTAGAACCAGATATTATGACCATAGGTAAGGCACTAACTGGAGGTTATATGTCACTCTCCGCCACTATGTGTAGTGATATGATTGCCGAGGTCATTTCGAGCAGTTCGCCACACGTATTTATGCACGGCCCTACATTTATGGGCAATCCACTTGCTTGTGCCGTTGCGCTGGCATCGACAAAGTTGCTACTGGAAGGTCCGTGGCATAGTAGAGTTGAGGCGATAGAGAGTCAACTCCAAAGAGAACTTCGACCAGCAGGTGAGATAAAGTGTGTAGAGGATATAAGGATACTAGGAGCCATTGGAGTAGTAGAGCTTAGGGATGCAGTAGATATGGCGTGGATACAACGTAAATTTGTGGAGCGTGGTGTGTGGATACGTCCATTTGGTAAGCTATGCTACATTATGCCTCCATTCACCATAAGCCAGACGGAACTCACTAAGCTAACATCTTCATTGATTCAAGTAATAGCAGAGATAGATGGATAGATTTTTAAGATATAGACAAGAGTTAGATGCCTTAACTGAGAACTCTAACCTTCGGAGTTTGCCTGTGGCAAAGAGCAAATTAATAGACCTCTGTTCCAATGACTATCTATCCATTGGCAGTAACTTTGAATTACAAAGAGATTTCTTAGAGTCACACTACGGTGAGAATCTACTCCTCAGTGCATCATCATCTCGACTACTCTCGGGCACCTATGGACTACACTTAGAGTTAGAGCAGAGACTTGAACAACTGTATGGTCGTCCTGCGCTGACATTCTCGACGGGTTACCAAATGAACTGCGGTATATTACCCGCACTCTCTAATCCTAGAGTACTAATAGTAGCCGATAAACTAGCCCACGCAAGTATTATAGATGGTATGAAGCTATCTAGTGCTACATATCATAGGTTTGCGCATCAGAATTTAGCACATCTCGAACGCATAATTGAGAGGAACTATGGCTTGTTCGACGAAATTATAGTAGTGGTGGAGAGCATCTATTCAATGGATGGTGACTGCGCCGATATAGCTTCGCTCGTTAAACTCAAGGCTAGGTATTCCAAGGTGATGCTATATGTGGACGAGGCGCACGCTGTTGGAGTGCGTGGCAAAGGAGGACTGGGATTGTGCGAGGAGCTGGGCTGTGTAGACGATATAGATATACTATGTGGAACCTTTGGTAAGGCACTAGGTTCGATTGGAGGCTTTGCGGTGTGCAGCGCAACGCTCAAGGAGTACTTAGTGAACCGTATGCGTACGTTTATCTATACAACAGCACTACCACCGATAAATGCAGCGTGGTCACTATATGTTCTAGATTACATCGGTGAGTTAGCAGGTGCAAGAGAACACCTTGATAGTCTCACCAAACAGCTTATCGAGGGATTAATGGCTAAGGGGCTTGCCACACCCTCTATGAGCCATATAGTGCCGATAATTATAGGAGATAGCACTTCGACTGTTGCCAAGGCACGTGAGTTAGAGTCAGGTGGATTTCATACGCTAGCGGTGCGACCTCCAACTGTACCTAATGGTACATCGAGGCTGAGATTATCGCTAAATTCATCACTGAGTAGTGATGATATAGTACGACTATTAGAGTTACTGTAAGGTGACCGTTAAAATAAGAATATTTATCATACGACTATGAGACAGATTTTTTTACGCAGAGGAACTAGCCGCAGGCTACTGATACTCTTTGCAGGGTGGGGAAGTGATGAGCATATCTTTAGGAATTTTCGAGGTAATGGTTCTGATACACTACTGTGTTTCGACTACTGCGATATGACATTTGATTACACTAAACTTGAGGGTTACTCCCATATTGATGTAGTGGGTTGGTCATTTGGGGTTTGGGTTGCTAGCAAAGTGATGTCAGGGCTGAAGGTAGATAGTGCAACTGCAATAAATGGCACTGAACAGCCCATTGATGATAACTATGGAATCCCAGTGGCAATATTCGAGGGTACTCTCTCGAACTTTTCGGCGGCTACCCTCTCGAAGTTTAGGCGTAGGATGTGTGGCGATGCTCGTGGGGTTAAGGAGTTCCTATCGCTCGAACCATACAGAACTCTAGAGAGTCTAGAACAAGAGCTAGCATCACTTGGGAGTAACTATCTTCAATCCCCTTTAAGTAACTTTCAGTGGAGTAGAGCAGTGGTGGGTCTTAGAGATTTAATTGTACCTACGGCTAACCAACTAGCCTATTGGAGTGACAGAGGAGTTGAAGTTATAGAGGTCGATGAACAGCACTTTAGTGCTAAACTCTTCTTAGACTATGAATAAAGAACTAATCGCAAAGAAGTTTGCAAGGGCATCTTCTACATACCTGCAAGAGGCAAAGGTACAGAGAGTGGTAGCAGATAGACTTTTGAGGTATGTCCAGAGGCATTGCTCTGTGGAGTTGAGGCGAGTGCTAGAGGTTGGCTGTGGGACGGGGTTATTTACAAGACTCTTTATCGAGAGATACTCTCCCGAGTTCCTTCTATTAAATGATATATGCTCTGAGTTGCGCCCAACGCTCGAAGATATACTATCACACAATTCTCAAATCATCTTCAAACCCTTTGATGCCGATAGTTCGACAGTGGAACTACCTCAGAGTCTAGATCTAATAGTTAGTGCATCCGCCTTACAGTGGTTCAATGATCCAGAGTCATTCTTCGAGCGATGTTACAGTTCACTCAACAGAGGCGGACTGCTAGCCCTATCTAGCTTTGCTCCGAAGAACCTATACCAAATTGCTGAACTTACAAATCAAACTCTACCATACCCCTCCCTTGATGAACTAAGCAACTACCTAGAACCATACTTCGAGGTAGAGGTGCTAGAGGCAAGCGAAGTTGAGTTACTATTCTCAACACCTGTCGATGTCCTAAAACACCTAAAGCAAACAGGAGTTAATGCCATCGAATCGCAGAGTTGGACACGTGGTAAACTCCAAAGATTTTCAGAAGAGTATATTAACCGATTCTCAACAGAAGGTGGAATCTCACTGACCTATATACCTATATATATAATAGCAAAAGTAAAGAAGTAATGAAAAACAATGTGTACTTTGTAAGTGGTATTGATACTAATATCGGTAAGAGCTACGCCACAGGATACCTTGCACGGCAGTGGACAGAGAGCGGAATTAATACCATTACCCAGAAACTAATACAGACAGGCAATAGCGATATGTCCGAAGATATAGTACTTCATCGAGAATTGATGGGTATTGAACTTCAGGCAGTGGACATCGAAGGACTTACAGCCCCTGAGATATTCAGCTATCCGTGCTCACCCCACCTCGCCTCGGAGATAGATGGGCGTGAGCTTAACATCGAGAAGATTGCTAGGGCTACATCTATTCTCTCGGATATGTATGATAGAGTTCTACTAGAGGGAGCAGGTGGGCTATTTGTCCCTCTGAGCCGATCGCTGCTAACCATTGATTATATAACACAGAATAACTACCCCATAGTTATGGTAACTAGTGGAAGGCTGGGTAGTATAAACCATACACTGTTGAGCCTTGAGGCTATGGAGCAAAGGGGTCTTACCTTACACTCACTAATATATAATACATTTGAAGAGAGTCGAGACGAGGTGATAGCACGAGATACCGAATCATTTTTGAGAGATTATATATCAGTGCGCCATCCAGATGCTGAGTTCATCTCCCTACCCATTCACCGATCAACCCTCTAAAGGAGTTTAGCCTCTTGCCATATGGCCTCCATCTCATCCAAACTAAGCGACTGTACTGAAACTCCCATCTCACGTGAGCGACGCTCAATGTGCTCAAAGCGTGTTGTGAATTTTTTGTTAGTTCTCTCCAGTGCAGTTTCGGGATCAACATCATAAAGCCTAGCCGCATTTGTTACAGCAAATAGTAGATCACCAAATTCAGCTTCAATATCTTCCTTATTGTATATAGTATGGTTGTCTATCGCATCACGAACCTCCTTTAGTTCTTCTTCGACCTTTGCCCATACGTCCTCTCTGTTCTGCCAATCGAAGCCTACCGCCGCCGCCTTTTCTCCAATACGAGTTGCCTTAGGAAGTGCAGGCATCGAACGAGGCACACCACTCAGTAATCCCCCCTTCTCTTTCTTCTTTTGTTTTAACGCCTCCCAGTTCGACTTTACCTCCTCGGCAGTATCAACCTCAGCGGTACTATATATATGGGGATGTCGATATATTAGTTTTTCGCAGAGTGCCTCTACAACATCTCCGAAATCAAAGTCTCCAGTCTCCGAAGCAATCTTAGAGTAGAATACTATATGTAGAAGAAGGTCGCCAAGTTCTTCTTTTATGTTATTTTTATCCTCAGATATTATAGCTTCGGTAAGTTCAAAGCATTCTTCTATGGTATTTGTGCGTAAAGACAGCATAGTTTGTTTTCTGTCCCAGGGGCATTTTTGGCGTAATTCGTCCATAATCTCTAAAAGAGCCTCAATATTTTTTAAATTTTTTTTCATTGTCTATTTCTTTGGTTTATAGTGTATTAATGCGATTTATTACGCAAAGGTAACAAAAAAGTTTAAAAAAAGTTGCAAAAAGATTTGGTAGTTCCGAAAAAGTGCCATATATTTGCATCCGCTAAGAGAGACCAACGGTGCTCATCACCACAGAGACTTTCGAGGCAAAAACAAAAAATAATCAGCCGTGACGGTTGAGTGAAACGAAGAGGTTTTTAAATCTCTTTACTTTTCAAAAGTTCATTAGAAGTATTTTAGAAAGCACCGTTTTGGATTAATTCAAAACAGTAAAAGTACAAGCAAATTTTTAGTTTTTTAAAAACTAAAGTCTAGTTAATTCTTTTTAATAACAAGAGCCATTTTCAAGTGGTTTGCACTAC
>CAYJLU010000032.1:0-14302 GCA_964371395.1 uncultured Rikenellaceae bacterium
GGGAATTGTGGGTAGTGCTTCTTATTCATTAGTGAATGAATGTTACAACACTGGTAAAGTAGACAATTCAGGTGAGTATTTGGGAGGAATCATCGGCGTAGCGTCTACGGAATGTACTATTACTTCTTGTTACAATACAGGTTCTATAGGACATAATAGCTACAACACGTATGAATTTGGTGGAATTGCAGGAAGCCTTTCTTCAACATCATCTATATCCTCTTGTTATAACGCTGGGACTATCTTAGGAAGACAAATTGGTGGAATTACAGGTAGTTGTTACGGCTCTGTGACTTCTTGTTTCAACACAGGTGAGCTTGTTTCATATTACACAGGATATGTAGGCTCAATTTCAGGTTCATTTAGTGGTACAACTGCTAGTTTGTCGAACTGTTTTTACATTGATAGTACGTATCCAGCTCTGGGGTCTAGTAACACTTCTGTAAATGAGTCGCAGATAACTAATACTAGTGAGGTTGCATCTATATCTGTGCTTAATGACAAGGTTGGTGCGACTAATGGTCTGCCATCAGCTGACTTTACTAAGGGAGCTAACCAAACCACACAGATGCCATACCTAGGTATTGGTGGTGAGGGTACAGGATTAACACTATAATATTTATACTCACCTCTTAGTGTTTAAAACATTCTAAAGGTGGTTATATAATACTAAAATTTTTCAGAGAGGCGAGAATTCTCTAGCAGACTTATAGCTAGAGTATTCTCGCCTCTCTTTTTATACCCATAGATTATCATTAATGTTGAGCGTGTCTAAAAAACATTTTTGAGACCGTTGCAAGGCGGCGATATTTTAAAGATAACTCTAATGACTCTTCAGTCACATACTTTAAGTATGCTCCTTTCATAGCCCTTAGAGCCATCTTCAAAATCTCACCCACCTATCAACGCTCTCAATATCGGAGCAAAATATAAGTTTTGCAATGGTCTCTTAGAACAAACTGCTTTGATACAACAGTATTATCTAGGTAGTGCCCCAAAGATTTGATTATTTTGATATTTATACTATCTTTGTTAGTAAGAAAGTACTATTAAATTGCAATGTTATGGGTCTCAATATGCAAGTATTAGCAACAGATGATGGAAGCTCTACCTTGGTTAGTATGCATTTCGATGGGCAGTTATACCACTCCTCTAGAGGTGCTATTGGCGAGTCGCAGCACGTCTATATTGATTTTTTAGAGGCAAATGCTAGAGTTCTAGAGATTGGTTTTGGTTCAGGACTCAACGCCTTATTGAGCTTTCAGAGCGGATTGCCACTGCGATATACAACCATTGAGTTATATCCTGTATCTAGCGAAGTAGTCGAGAGGTTAAGCTATGTGGATGATACACTCCGAGCTATGCATAGAGCAGAGTGGGGCAAGTGGGTAGATATTGCTGATGATTTTGCCCTTAGAAAGTTAAATTTAGACTTTACAGCTTTGGATGCTATTCCCGACGAGAAGTTCGATATAGTTTTTTTTGATGCCTTTGCTCCAGATATTGTCCCCGAACAGTGGAGTGTTGAAGTCTTTACGAGGATAGGGAGCAGGCTTGAGAGAGGTGGATTTCTATTAACATATAGTGCAAAGGGAGATGTGAAACGTGCGCTTAGGAGTGCAGGTTTCGAGGTTAAGAGGTTGCCGGGTGCTCTGGGTAAGCATAATATGTTAAAGGCGATAAAATTATAGTAACTCCTAGAATATATGGCAACTAAAAGAGGCTCTCGTTGGGTTAATGTGCTACCCTATTTGGCAGTAGTATTTATAACTATCCAGTTATTCTACAATAATGTAGTTATCGATAAGCAGTTGTCACGAAGCGAGATTGAACGACGCATAGAATCTTCGATACGTAGTATAGAGGATGTTGTTGATATGTGGCATAGTGGTCACTGCTCTGATCTTGAGATCGATAGCCTTTGGTTCTCAATGCTGAACAATCCATCAGATAAGAATGATCCTACATTGATTTTGATGCTGGATGGTTGTGTTAGATATTGGCAGGGTGAGGTTCCAAACACCGATATTCTATCGTTGGGTAGTTCAAGTAGTGTTGATAGTCTTTCGCATAGCGTTGTACTGAGTTTTTCTCGCCAAGAGGGTAGAACTCGCTCAATAGTAGTCGTTCCACTGCTTGGCGATGATGGTAGCTATAATGACTATCTCTTTCCACACCTTAGAGATATGCCGATTATCTCCGAGCCAGTAGAGGGTGATCAGGATGTGTTGAAAGTACGTGGGAAAGAGTTTTCAGTGAAGTATCAGTACAAGCGACAACAATCTACGGTGATAAATATTATAGGTTGGTTAGGAATCTTAATTGCTCTTTACTATATCCGTGTGAGGATAGGGCGTAATGCCTCGCCACGTAATATTGTCCGCAAGTTGGTTATACTCGGTATAATATTTACTATTATTCGAGTGGTAATCTACTATGTAGACATTCCTATGGGAGCTTCTGATTCGTGGAATTCAACCTCCTCGCTTATACTCAGTTATGTAATACTATACCTCTTTATTGAGTTGCCGTATATAGCTCGATTTAAGCTCAGGAGAAGGTTACAGCAGTCAAGTGTACGATTTCGTTATTTCTTCTTTATTTTGGTGAGTAGCACTATTGCAGCAGCAGCAGTTTACATATATAGTGTCACACTCAATAACATTCATACGAATATTGTTGTACTTAGTTTAGGTCATCTTATGGAGATGAACTATGATTTAGTGCTAATATATGTAGCATACTCAATCTTTGCAGCTGTGATGGTCGTTTACTGCCTAACGCTGCGCACTGTCTTCGTTATGATTCCTGCGTTAATTAGAGTTGTCATACATATTGTGCTCTTTGCCGCAGCGGTTTTAGTTACGGGACACGAGTTTAATAGTACAATATTGTTACTTGCAATTGTAGGGTTGCTCTCTCTTTCTATAACAATAATTTCAAAGAATGCACCCTCAGGGCTTGTATTTGTGATAGTTATGCTTATTTCCTCTACATTTGTCTCTATCTTTACGGTGGTTGAGAGTAATGCTTCTCATATTAATAGTGCGAAGATGTACTCCGAGAAGCTTCTAGAGGATAGATCCATAGCTGATGACTTGCCAGAGGATGTATGGTATGTAGAGTTAAATAGATCTGTGCAACACATAGGCAATGACAGTCGATATGAGGTAGGTGTAATTGATAGGTTTGCCGATTTGAGTGAGGGTAGTGTAGAGTATTTTGGTGGCAGGGCACACGTATATGCTCAGAGCGATAGTAGAGCCGTTATTGTTAGTATTCAGTACTACGGAGCATTGGAGGTTGCAACCTTATGGTGTTATATCACATTGATATTTTTATTGATATGCAGTTCGATTATTCAATTCTCGGGTATATCAATTTACCCAGAGTATAGTCGTAATAGTTTGATATATAAGGTAAGGAGTGCAATGTTCTTTGCGGCACTGGTGTCGATAGGAGCGAGTGTTGTCTTTGCGATATATATAATTCTGAGTGGCGAGAGAACAATAAATTCAAGAGCTTTAGGGAATGTAGCTTTGGGTTTAAAGGCGGATCTCGACAGTGCTATGTCATCCGATTCGCTGAACATTGAATCTATTGTAGGGTGGCTAGAAGAGTCACGAACTTTACCATTAGATGTTTCGGTGGCAGCATATGATACAACCTATATGTTGAGAAGTACAACTGGTTCCTTAGAGCTAGGAATGCTTCTCGATAATGAGTTATTTGCTCAGCTCAACTACGGTATGCGAGCTGTGGCGGAGATGGTCATAGAGCAGGGAGATAGAGTTGAGTACGCTGTTCCAATAGTTGGCAATGGAGCTATTCAGGGTTATTTAGTTGTAGCAGCTCGAAACTATGCCAAAGGGGGAGTTCGAGGTACGTTCTGGGGAGATGTCCTAGGGAACGTGCTTAATCTACTGGTTGCATTTCTGCTATTCTCGTTATTAATAACAATAGTATTTTATCGTATTATTTCACGTCCATTAAGGGTATTATATGACAATATGAAGCGAATCGGGAGTCTACGAATGATAAATATGCAGAATGTCGATATGCTTGGCAATGAGATAGGTGCTGTGGTAATGCAGTATAATTCGATGATAGAGTATGTACACTCCAACTACAAGCACATTGTTGAGAATGAGCGAGAATCTGCGTGGCGGGAGGCTGCCAGACAGATAGCACACGAAATCAAGAATCCTCTAACACCAATGAGGCTTAGAATTGAATTAATGCAGTATTACAGGCAGGTTGATGCAAGTAAGTATAACATTCAGATGGATGAAACCCTTAAGTTATTGGCTAATCAAGTAGAGGTGTTATCTAATATTGCATCGGAACTCTCCGATATAGCACGCATCAAGGATGGAGCTTTTCAGAGTGCTGACATCAGAAAGGTAATAAGTAATGTAGCGTCACTTTATACCTCGATGGGAGCTGTAACAGTTAATATTCATTGCGATATTTCGGGTGAATTGTTAGTTAAGGCAGACTACGTTTCGTTGAGTCGAGTGGTGCTTAATGTTGTAAAGAATGCAGTAGAGGCTATGCAGTGGGACGGGATAATAGATATCTCTTTGCGTAGCAGTGCAGGGTTTGCTATTGTTGAGGTTCGTGATAGAGGAGTTGGGCTTAGTGATAAGGTGTTAAAGTCGCTCTTTACGGGCAACTTTACCACAAAGGCTCAGGGTTCTGGGCTAGGACTTAGGATATGTCGAGGTATTGTGATGGGGTATGGTGGTACTATAACGGCTAAAAACCATAGCGAAATTGGAGCTGTTTTCACAATTAGTTTACCGCTGTGTTAGTGGTAATATGGTGTTGAGGTATCACCGAGCCGATAGTTTTAATGTGATAGGGGCTTATAGTTTTGCAATGGTATAAAAAATTATAAGTACCTTTGCGCCTATGAAACGAATAACTTTACGATTAATAATACTATTTATCTGCACTTTAAGCTACTCCATAACTGTCGGAGCAGAGGAGCTAGATACACTTATCATAGGACGAGTGGAGGTGCTAGGTAGTAGGCTCACTTCCAAGGGGCGTGGTAGTTTTGAGGTTGATAGTTTAGTCTATTCTAGAGCTATGTCTAGTACTCTAGGCGAGCTATTACGGGATGCGACCCCTGTGGTTGTAAAGGATTATGGTCGAGGGCAGAGGCAGAGTATCTCGTTTCGAGGAGCATCCTCGACCCATACATCTCTCTACTGGAACTCCCTTAAGATCAATTCTCCGGTGATAGGCGATGTAGATTTTTCACTCTTTCCAGCCATAGGTTTTGATGGTCTTAGTGTAGCTCCCGGAGTCAGTGCAATTGCTTATGGTGATGGAGCTTTGGGTGGTGTTGTCAATATGCAGAGTATGGCGAACTGGGACGATAATTTTGCGCTAGATATAATAGGTACGATAGGGAGTTTTTCTACGTACAATGCTTTGGTGTCCCTTAGGGCGGGGAGTGAGAGTTTTCAGAGTTCAACAAAGGTGATATATAACTCTTCGCTCAATGACTTTGAGTTTATAAATCGTGATATTATCGACCCTATGAATCCAAGCTATCGGCCCACACAGAGGAATTTAAATGGGGATTATCGCAATGTATGGTTAGTACAGGATTTTTTCGTAAATTTAGGTCATAACGAGGAGTTGTCGGCCTCGGTAATGTTGAGCGACAATATGCGCAATTTGCCGCAGCTTACAACTTATGAGGGCCCAGAAAACTCTAATCTAACCAATTCACAAGAAAGTTCTATTCGTGCAGTATTGAACTATACGAGGAGTTGGGATAGTTTCAAGTTAGGGGCAATGCTAGGTGGAACCCTAGAGGAGAGTTCATTTCTACAACAGAATTATATGGGTTCAAATAGTTATGAGAGTTACATATCCTCGGAATCACTAGGTCGTACACTTCAGGCAAAGTTTAATGTAGATTACAACCCATCTCTATCGCATAGATTAAGTTTTAGGGCAGAGGGTTCAATACATAGTGCAGAGAGCTATGAGGCAGTGCGTGAAACTGGATTTAGCATATCTAGAGGCGAATTTGCTGTTGGTCTTGATTGGTCTGCTTGGTGGGGTGATAAGTTTTCCTCAAGTGCCTTTGGTCGAGTAGGGATGGTGGGTAGTGATTTGTATGGTACTGGATCTTTAGCGGTTAATTATGTTGTATCTTCAGCCTTCGAGCTGTTTGTTCGTGGGGGTTATAATCAGCACTTTCCCACGCTTCAGGACCTATACTACACGCCCGGAGGAAATGCAGAGTTAAAACCAGAGAGAGGGTTAACCTCAGAGTTAGGGGGGCGATATATCGATAGAAACTTAAGGGTAACGGTCAATCTATTCTCTTCGTTTATCAACGATTGGATAGTGTGGCTTCCGACCCACGCACAGTATTGGACACCGAGTAATCTAAATCAGGTATTGAGCCTAGGTGTTGAGGCACAATTAGGGTATAGTTATAGATTTAGTGACACTTGGCGAGTAGATTTTAGCGGTACGGCTAACTTAAGTAGAACAGTGAATATAGCAGCGCCTATCGGCTCGAATGACTACTCTAAGTGGCAGCAGTTACCATTTGTACCACTCCTTAGTGGTGCTGCAACCATTGGTCTAGGGTGGCGAGAGTTCGTCCTAGGTTATTCCGTTGAGGGCGAGAGCGGAAAGTATAGTGCAATGAGTGCTAACCCTGCTAGTCTATCGCAGATAGAGCCGTATGTTATCCATTCAATTTCGTTAAGTTACTCTTTTATAGAATCTTTTGTTTTTGGATTGCAGTGCAATAATCTTTATGATAGTAGGTTTTACGGTATAATGCGTCGTCCTATGCCTCCCCGTAGTTTCACACTATCGTTAAAATATACGCTATAAAGGTGTGTATAATTTTGTAGAATGGACAAAATTACGTAACTTTGTCCATTCTGTTTATACACTGAAAAATAAACCTTTAAAAATCAATGGACGATAATTCCAGATACGCTGGTAGAGGCGTTTCCTCAGGGAAAGAGGATGTGCACAAAGCAATTAAAAATGTAGATAAGGGTCTCTTTCCCAAGGCCTTTTGTAAAGTAGTTCCAGATTACTTAACTGGTTCTGAGGATCACTGTGTTGTAATGCACGCAGATGGTGCTGGAACAAAATCATCGCTTGCGTATGCCACTTGGCGTGAGACGGGCGATCTTAGTGTTTGGAAGGGCATAGCAGTAGATGCGGTGGTGATGAACACTGACGATCTTTTGTGTGTTGGTGCAACAACTGGAATTACCCTTAGTTCGACGATTGGTCGAAACAAGCATAGAATCCCGGGCGAGGTAATCTCGGCAATTATTGAGGGTACTGAGGAGTTTTTGGAGACAATGCGTAGCTATGGTGTAGGTATCTACTCTACTGGTGGTGAGACAGCCGATGTTGGAGATCTAGTGCGCACAATTATTGTAGATAGTACCGTTACAGCTCGTCTGAGAAGAGATGAGGTTATCTCTTGTGATGGAATCGTTCCGGGCAGAGTAATCGTGGGATTAAGTAGCTATGGTCAGGCAACATACGAGACGAAGTATAACGGTGGTATGGGTAGTAATGGTCTTACTTCAGCTCGTCACGATGTATTTACAAGTGCCATAGCCGAGAAGTATCCAGAGACATTCGACCCTGCTGTTCCCTCAGATTTAGTCTACACGGGCAGCTATAAGCTAACAGATAGAGTTGAGGGCACGCCGTTATCAGCAGCGGAACTAGTGCTTTCTCCAACTAGAACCTATGCACCAGTTATAGTTGAAATTTTGCGTAATATTCCACGTGAGAAGATTGGTGGTATAATCCATTGTAGCGGTGGTGGACAGACTAAGGTTCTACACTTTGCCTCTACTGACGTGCATATTATCAAGGATAATATGTTAGAGATTCCCCCACTATTTAATCTAATTCAGAGTGAGTCAAATACTCCTTGGCACGAGATGTATAAGGTCTTTAATATGGGACACCGTATGGAACTATACGTAGATGCAGATGTAGCTCAACTAATTGTAGAGATTAGTAGCTCGTTTGGCGTTGAGGCTGATATTATCGGTAGAGTAGAGGCTAGAGTTGATAATACTACGCCACGACTTACCATTAAATCAGGAACGGAACTCTATACATATTAGAAAAATAAGTATAACAAAGTTAAGACTAAAGAATTGTATTATATATTATATTTTTAAGCACAAAGTAATGAGCGAAAAGGTAATTAAGATTAAAAGAGGCCTCGACATCAATATGGTAGGTGGAGCCGAGCGAGTCCTAGTAAAGGCCGCAATACCTAAGACCTACGGATTGTGCCCAGATGAGTTTATTGGAGTAACCCCTAAACTACTAGTCCAACAGGGCGAGGCGGTAAGGGTTGGTACTCCACTATTCTTTTCAAAGGCACAACCAGAAGTGCTCTTTACTTCACCTACGGCAGGTGTGGTAAAGGAGGTTGTAAGGGGTGAAAAGCGTAAAATTTTAGCCATAGAGATCGAGGCTAGCGAAGAGCAAGAGGCAGTAAACTTTACTCCGCTAAGTGCTTCAGCATCGACTCAAGAGGTTAAGGAGTTGTTGCTTCAGTCAGGTTATTGGCCGATGATCATTCAACGTCCATTTGGTATTATTGCCAATCCAACTCAAACACCACGAGATATATTTATCTCAGCCTTTGACTCTGCGCCACTAGCGGCAGATAAGAGTTTCTTGCTTCAGGACGAGGCAGATAATCTTAATGCAGGTATTGCACTTCTGAGTAAGTTGACCACAGGTGGTGTGCATTTAGGTGTATCGAGTGATAGGGTAGTGAGTGCTATATCAAAGATCGAGGGCGCAACAGTTCACACCTTTGAGGGTTCTCATCCAGCGGGTAATGTAGGTGTTCATATCGAGAGAGTAGCACCAATGGCAAAGTCAGACTTAGTGTGGACTGTCGATATTGTTCACGTTGCTATGATAGGTAGACTTGCTCGTACAGGTGTAGTGGACTTTAGTCGTACTATTGCAGTGGCGGGCAGCTGTGTTAAGAAGCCTATGTACTTTAAGACTACTCAGGGAGCAAGTGTCGGAGTGTTACTTGCCGATAATATAGACGTGTCAAAGAGTAAGACAGGTAGTATTCGAGTAATTAATGGTGATGTACTTAGTGGTAGACGAGTATCCGAGAATGGGTATTTGGGTTACTACAACAATGTGCTTACTGTTATTCCAGAGGGCGACTACTATGAGTTTATGGGGTGGGCATCGCCTCGCCTAAAGAAGTTCTCGACATCGAGGAGCTACTTCTCGTGGTTAACCCCAAAGAAGAAGTATAATATAGATACTAATTTAAATGGCGGTCGTAGAGCCTTTGTTGTCAACGGTGTGTATGAGGCAGTTCTACCGATGGACATCTATCCAGTCTATCTACTAAAGGCTATTATGGCAGAGGATATTGACAAGATGGAGCAGTTAGGTATTTATGAGGTGATAGAGGAAGACTTAGCACTCTGTGAATTTGTTTGCCCATCAAAGATAGAGTGGCAACAAACCCTGCGAGATGGTATCACCAAAATGATTAAAGAATTATAGAGATTTAAAGAATAATGAAAGGTTTACGCAACTATTTAGATAAGATAAAACCGACCTTTAGTAAGGGCGGAAAGCTATCGTGGCTACACTCGTCATTCGATGCTCTGGAGACTATGCTCTTTGTTCCTAAGGAGACTACCACCAGTGGCGCACATATTCGTGATGCGGTAGACACTAAACGTACTATGATAGTAGTGGTTCTAGCACTTGTGCCGGCACTCTTATTTGGTATGTTTAACATTGGCTATCAGAATGCAGAGTCTCTAGGTTTGACTCGTACATTGATGGAAAATTTCTGGTTCGGTTTCCTTGAGATGCTACCTATGATCATAGTATCATATGCTGTGGGATTGGGTATCGAGATTGCATTTGCACAGAGTCGTCACCACGAGGTAAACGAAGGATTTTTCGTCAGTGGTCTTCTAATTCCACTAATTATGCCAATCGATGTACCTCTATGGATAGTAGCAGTAGCTACTGCATTTGCCGTTGTGATTGGTAAGGAGGTCTTTGGTGGAACTGGTATGAACATCTTTAACCCTGCACTGTTAGCTCGTGCATTTATCTTCTTTGCCTACCCAACCTCAATTTCAGGTAATACTGTGTGGGTTGCGGGCTTAGGTGATAGCGGTGCTGTGATAGCAGATGGTTATTCAGGAGCAACTCCACTAGCTGAGGCTGCCGAGGCATTAAGTACTGGTGCCACAGAGATAGTATATAATTCAACTCCTTGGGACTGGTTCGTTGGGCTTATTCCGGGTTCAATCGGTGAGACCTCTACCATAGCAATACTAATCGGTGCTGTTATCTTACTTGTAACTCGTATAGCATCGTTCAAGATTATGTTCGCTACATTTGCGGGTGGTTACCTCACAGGTTTACTATTTAACCTTATAGGAGCAAACGCATATATGGATATGCCAGCATACTACCACTTAATCCTAGGTGGTTTTGCATTCGGAGCTGTGTTTATGGCAACCGATCCTGTTACAGGAGCACAAACCTCTAAGGGTAAGTGGATATATGGTCTATTGATTGGAGCATTAGCAGTGGCAATCAGGGTGTTGAATCCGGGTTACCCAGAGGGTATGATGCTCGCAATACTATTTATGAATGCTATGGTGCCTCTAATTGACCACTACGTAGTTGAGGGCAACATCAAGACTCGTATGAAACGTAATCTAACCACTAAGTAATCACTATGAATAAGAATAGCAATACATATATTATAACCTATGCCACTATTCTAGTGGTTGTAGTTGCAGCAGTTCTCGCCTTTGCTGCAATCTCGCTGAAACCTCTTCAGCAAGAGAATATAAAGATAGAGAAAATGGGTGCAATCCTAACCTCAATTGGCGAGGGTGGTGAAGCAGACGCTGCACCAGAGGGTAAGGATAAGTATATTGAGACTGAGTATCATAAGTTTATCGTCGAGGCATTTACTGTTAATGCAAAGGGCGAAAGAGTAGATGGTGTTGATGCTTTCAAGACTCTTGATAACCTTGAGGAAACATTCGAGAAGAAGGAGGCACTTCCTGTATTTCAGGCAAAGTTATCTGATGGACAGACACTGTATGTAGTACCAACCAATGGTAAGGGTCTATGGGGTCCAGTATGGGGCTATGTTGCTCTAAAGTCTGACTGTGACGAGATCTATGGAGTTGTATTTGACCACAAATCTGAGACTCCGGGCCTAGGTGCTGAGATCGCAAACTCTGAGTTCGAGAGCAAGTTCACAGGCAAGAGACTATTTAAGGATGGTGTATTCCAATCAGTCTCACTACTCAAAAACGTAGGAGATAGCAACCCATATGCAGTAGATGCAATTTCGGGTGGTACTCTTACTTGTAATGGTGTGAATGATATGATTAAGAATTGTCTATCTGATTACGTGCCATTCTTCCAAAGCGTAAGAGCACAGCAATAACATTTTTAAAGTGACTAAAGAAGAAATAAGAATATGGCACTACTAAGTAAAAAGAATAGAGATATATTCCTCGCTCCATTTAGCAAGGATAATCCTGTAATAGTACAGATACTAGGTATCTGTTCGGCACTAGCAGTTACAGCAAAACTAAAGCCATCCTTTGTAATGGCACTATCTGTAATAGCTGTTATCACCCTAGCAAACTTCGTTATCTCGCTTATGCGAAACACCATACCTCCACGTATCCGTATCATAGTGCAACTTGTTGTAGTTGCAGCTCTTGTAATCCTCGTGGACCAAGTTCTTAAGGCATTTGTCTATGATGTGAGTAAGCAACTATCGGTATTTGTAGGTCTTATTATTACGAACTGTATTATAATGGGTCGTCTTGAGGCATTTGCAATGGGAAATAAACCATTTCCATCTATTCTCGATGGTCTAGGTTCAGGTATAGGCTATGGTCTGATACTTATCATCATAGGTTTTGTGCGTGAACTATTTGGCTCGGGTACACTGTGGGGCTACCAAGTAATCCCTGAGGCAGCGTACGAGGCAGGATATATGAACAACGGTCTGGTAATTTTGCCTCCAATGGCACTGATTGTAACTGGTATTATTATCTGGATTCACCGTGCTAGGAATAAAGAACTTCAAGAGAAGTAGTATTAAGTGCTGAAATAGTGAATTAAAGAAAAACGAGAAAAAATAATGGAAAATCTATTAAGCATTTTTGTAAAGTCAATGTTTATTGACAATATGGTCTTCGCATTCTTCTTCGGAATGTGTTCGTACATTGCAGTGTCAAAGACCGTTAAGACAGCTATGGGACTAGGCATAGCAGTTATATTCGTTATGATTGTAACTGTACCTATCAACTACCTGCTTAACCAATATATTCTAGAGCCGGGTGCTCTGAGCTGGTTATCTCCGTCATTTGCGGATGTCGACCTCAGTTTCCTGAGCTTTATTATCTTTATAGCTGTAATCGCATCGATAGTGCAACTTGTAGAGATGATTGTGGAGAAGTTCTCACCATCACTATATAGTTCGCTTGGTATCTTTCTTCCGCTAATTGCTGTGAACTGTGCAATACTCGGTGGATCGCTATTTATGCAGGAGAGAGCCTATGCAAATCTAGGAGAGGCATCAGTCTTTGCACTTGGTTCGGGTATTGGTTGGTGGCTTGCAATTATTGGTATTGCAGCTATTCGTGAGAAATTAACTTACTCACAAATTCCAGCTCCTCTTAAGGGTGCAGGTATTACCTTTATCGTTACAGGGTTAATGGGTATGGCATTTATGATCTTTATGGGCATAAAGTTATAGGTGATATTATTGAGAAAACTGAAAATATAGAAGAAAAGATATGGATTATATTTCAATTATTGCGGCCATTGCCGCCTTTTTGGCAATAGTACTGCTACTTGTTGTACTGCTACTATATGCCAAGAGTAAACTTACGGTTAGCGGCAAGGTGACCCTCGATGTAAACTCGGGAGAGAGAGTACTAGAGGTAGAGGCTGGTTCGACGCTACTATCTACTCTAAGTGACGAAGGTATATTTTTGCCTTCAGCTTGTGGTGGAGGTGGTTCGTGCGGTATGTGTAAGGTTCAGGTGCTTGAGGGAGGTGGAGAGATTCTACCTACCGAAACCAATTTCTTTACTCGCAAAGAGCAGCAAGAGAAGTGGAGACTAGGTTGTCAGGTAAAGGTGAAGGAGAATATGAAACTCCATATAGAACCTGAGGTTCTAGGTGTTAAGAAGTGGGAGTGTGAGGTTGTTTCCAACCATAACGTTGCTACTTTTATCAAAGAGTTTATTGTTAAACTTCCAGAGGGCGAGACTCTTGATTTTCGAGCGGGGGGATATATTCAAATTGATGTACCTCAGTATGATATTGACTTCTCAAAGGATATAGATGTTGAGGAGGAGTATCGTGAGGACTGGGACAAAATGAATATATGGTCGCTAAAGGCTGTAAATAAAGAGGAAACCTATCGTGCATACTCAATGGCTAACCATCCAGCAGAGGGTAACATTGTGATGCTCAACATTCGTATTGCTACTCCACCGTGGGATAGAGCTGCTTGCGACTTCCAGAAGGTATCACCGGGTGTATGTTCAAGTTATATATTCTCTCGTAAACCGGGCGATAAGGTTACAATTTCGGGACCTTACGGTGAGTTCTTTATGAGGGAGACTCCAAATGAGAAGATGTTTATCGGTGGAGGTGCAGGTATGGCACCAATGCGCTCGCACATCTTCGATCTATTCCTTACTAAGAAGTGGGATAAGAAGGCAACATTCTGGTATGGTGCAAGATCATTGCGTGAGATGTTCTACCTAGATGACTATAACCACATTGCTGATAATTTCCCTAACTTTGAGTACACTGTTGCTCTAAGTGAGCCTCTACCTGAGGATAATTGGACAGGAAAGACAGGCTTTATTCATCAGGTTATCTATGATGAGTATCTGAAACACCATCAGGCTCCAGAGGATATTGAGTACTACCTATGTGGTCCTCCAATGATGATTGACGCTGTTGTAGCTATGCTAGATTCTCTAGGAGTTCCGCCTGAGAATATTCTTTACGATAATTTCGGCAGTTAGTCGTATTACCTCGTAGAGGTTAAATATATAGACCGTAGAGTAACACCATTATTATATGTGTTGTTGCTCTACGGTTTGTTTTATATGTATATGCAGGATTGATTTTTATGGAGCTTTATGTTATTTTTCTCATTGTGAGACCGTTGCAAGGCGGCGATATTTTAAAGATAACTCAAATGACTCTTCAG
>CAYJLU010000033.1:0-14245 GCA_964371395.1 uncultured Rikenellaceae bacterium
CATTTTTCCACGCTAAAAAGTTTATAGCAGTGGGAAAGAGAATCAAGCTATAAACAATTATCAGATGACACCACTAAACATTCCCTAAACTTCTCTAAAATGTTAACCACGAATCTCTATCCATTGCCCTATAACCTATCGCCTCTGCAATATGATGCTCTCCAATACCCTCAGAGCAATCAAGATCAGCAATAGTTCTCGCTACACGAATAATCCTATCGTAAGCCCTAGCCGATAGACCTAAAGATACCATTGCCTCGCCTAACATTTTACGTGTCGAATCCGACATCTCACAATACTTCTCCATTTGAGAAGGTGTCATCATCGCATTACAATATGTAGAACTACCCTCAAATCTTAAATTCTGTACATCTCGTGCAGCTATAACACGAGCTCGAATATCCGAACTTCTCTCGCCCACTCGTTTCGAAGCCATACTCTCGATATCAACTGGCTGCACTTCAATGTGCATATCAATACGATCGAGAAGTGGTCCTGATATCTTGCCAATATAGCGACTAACAGATGCTGCACTGCACGTACAATTCTTTGTAGGATGCGTTCTATATCCACACGGACAAGGATTCATCGCACCTATAAGCATAAAGTTTGCAGGATAACGCACCGAATATCTAGCTCTTGAAATCTCAATTACACGCTCCTCTAGTGGCTGTCGCATTACCTCCAATGCACGACGAGAGTACTCGGGCAATTCATCAAGAAATAGAACTCCATTATGCGCAAGTGATATTTCACCCGGCTGAGGCGTCGAACCACCACCAACCAAAGCAACATCTGAGACCGTATGATGTGGAGTGCGAAAGGGTCGATGAGCCAACAATCCCAACTTCGAGGTAACCTTACCTGCTACTGAATGAATCTTCGTGGATTCTAACGCTTCACTTAGAGTCATAGGAGGCATAATAGTGCATATACGGGACGAGAGCATACTCTTTCCTGAGCCGGGAGGGCCTACTAACAAGACATTGTGTCCCCCTGCGGCAGCAACCTCAAAGGCTCGTTTTGCTGTGTTCTGCCCCTTGACATCATAGAAATCTACATCGAAAACATCGTAATTAGCATAGTATTGCCTACGTGTGTCAATTATAGTGGGGTCAATGGATGGTGCACCCTCAAGAATCTCTATTACTTGAGTAATATCCTCTACACCATAGATCTCTATACCTTGAACAACAGCTGCCTCCTCGGCATTATCCTTGGGTAGTATAACACCTTTATACCCCTCCTTGAGTGCTGTGACTGCTATTGGCAAAGCTCCACGAACTGGCATTACTGTGCCATCAAGCGAAAGTTCTCCGACAATGATATAGTCCGAGAGCCGTTCATTGCTTAAAGTTCCGCTAGCTCCGAGTATTCCCACTGCTATTGGTAGATCGAAGTGCGAACCCTCTTTTCGTATATCGGCTGGAGCTAAATTTACAACAATATTTCTTGATGGAGGGACTATCGAACGATTGAAGAAAGCAGCACGAATACGTTGGTTGCTCTCTTTTACAGCACTATCAGGTAATCCAACAATCGTAGTAATGCACCCAGCCGAACCATCAACCTCTACTGTTATTGTAAGGGCATCAATTCCGCTTACTGTACTACTATAAGTCTTTACTAGCATCTTATCTTCAGTATATTAATTTACCCTAAAGATAGTAATAATCTAGTTATATACCTAATTGACAGAGGTAGAATCTCAAGGTTCTAGAAGAAATCTATATCGTTCGGCTCATCTGCACTATGAGCTGGCGTTGGATCTATATCAGTAGCTTCTGTATCAATATATTTTGCACCTGTGAGTGCTTCAAACTTTATCTCTCCAATCACCTCTCGAAGTTTTCCGAAGAGATCTACATCAGCAATAGTAATCTTACCTCCACCTCGATACATTACCCTTGCAAGAGTGGAAACTTTAGCTATCATCTCCTCAAATTCGCCCAAATAGACCCTGCTACTCTCAAACGCCTCTATTGAGATTGATTCAGATCTAAGGTTTAGAGCATCAATTCGACTAGCTGAACTACTAAAGTAATTACACCTAGTTGCTCTACCGCTTAACTTTAAGTAACATCTACTATTTACATTAATATCAACGACCTCGGCATCAACACTTAACCGTGCAAAATTGTTTACACCACTAGCAGTAAAATTAAAGCGTTGAACACTAATGGTATTTAAGCTCTCTACTTCGCAACCCTCAATCGAGAGATTACTAAGCGATGGGGTGTAGAGTTCGACTCTAACGTGTCCCTTAGGTGCTAGAACACCAGATGGCACACTAAGGTACAAGATACCATCGGCAATTCGGTAGCTAAAGTCATCAGCACCCAATTCATATAGCTGTACAGCCATCGAACTAATATCATCGCTGTGTACCAACTGCAAGTGAATATCTCCTCTTGCAACTACACTATGGACCTCAGGAAGGGTTATAGTTGTATTACTCTGCGCCTTAAGCGACACTACACTCATTATTACTAATGATAACAATGTGAAAATTTTGTATCTCATCCTTAATATATCTACATAAAAAAAAGGGTTTAAAGTTTCCATAAATTCTGAAAAACTTAAAAAACCCTCTCGAATATTACTTATATTAAATAAAAATATAGACTCTAGTCACCAAAGCTAATACCTGCACCACGAGCCGTGCTTACAATATCGCTCTTTGGATCTACGAAGTTCATCTTACCAACGGCTTCGGTAATTGGCACCGCTACGATATCCGGATGGCGATATGCAACCATATGGCCGAATTTACCCTCTAGCACACACTCAAATGCCTTAACACCAAATTGAGTAGCTAACACTCTATCATATGCAGTTGGAACACCTCCGCGCTGAACGTGGCCTAGCACTGTTTCACGAATATCTGGTTCAAATCCTGCTGCTTTAATTCTCTGCGAAAGGTCGTAAGCAACTCCACCTAAACGAGTATTCTCATACCCTACCTCAGTAGCCTCAGCTGCGTGAACTTGACCGTCAATAGGTCTTGCACCCTCTGCTACAACGATAATAGCCGAACCACGGTTACCTCTCTTATAGCGAGTGTGTAGCTTTTCCATTACTTTATTTATGTCGTATGGAATCTCTGGAATAAGACAGATATCTGCACCACCTGCAATAGCTGCGTGAAGCGCAATCCAACCAGTATCACGACCCATAACCTCCACAATAAATGTACGGTTATGCGATGCCGCAGTAGTAACTAGTTTGTCGATAGCCTCTGTTGCAATCTGTACTGCCGTTTGGAAACCGAAGGTAGTATCAGTTGCAGATAGGTCATTATCAATAGTCTTTGGTACACCGATAATATCGAGTCCCTTCTCATATAGTTGTTGAGAGAGACGCTGTGAACCATCGCCACCGATAGAGATAACTGCATCAACACCCATAAGTTGTAACTTACGAATCATCTCCTCCGAACGGTCAACGTACTCCCATTCACCTGTTTGCTTATTGAATAGAGGCCACGCAAATGGACCTCCCTTATTTGTTGTCTCTATAATTGTACCGCCACGATAGTGAATACCAGCAACTGCGGCCTCATTTAGAACCTTAATCTCTGAAGGTTCCCATAGAATACCGTTATAGGCCTGAATAGAACCTAGAACCTCCCATTCTCCTTCTTGTGCAGCACGCTTTACAACGCCTCGAATCACCGCATTAAGACCAGGGCAGTCACCTCCACTAGTCGAAATAATTACTCTTTTCATACTATTCTGTTTTGTTATAATCTCACTTTATTCAACCGCAAAGTTATACAATTTATTTACACTTAGCAAAAATTTTTTCAATTCATTTCACCCCTACATAGCCCACTTATCTAAAATCGTACCTTTGCTAAGAATCAATACACCTCCAACTGGGCTTTGAATGATAGTCTTTAGTATAGAATTATCTGTTGTATATACACTCACTCCATCCATAATAACCTCCTGTATAGTCGAATGAAGAAGAACTATGTTTTGGACTCCTAAATCTCTGAGTTTTGATATTTGAAGAGCAATAGCCTCGCTCTGCTTTGCGGGATTAACTGCAACAATAAAAGCCATATTTCCTGAATTTTGCAGCAATTCCTCTGCAACATCATTGCCATTACTATCAATTATTGGAAACTCTCTTACGGTAGATTCACGCCCCTGCTCTAAAACCACCGTGCGACTATCTACAAACTCCCACTGCTGACTATCCTGCCACTCGGTACTACTTAGCGAAAATTCTTTTGTCTCGCCCGTTGCTCTATCTCGGTAGATGAGTGAGGTCTCGGTCTTATCTGTCACACCATCTCTCATTGCCTCATATATATTAACCCCCCGCTTAAATGGAGTACCATCGATTAGTGGCAAGTTATTATAACAATATAGAGGCAACATTCCTAACACCAAGAAGAGAACTACTCCTATACGCCAACCACCCCAAGCCACACGCCCCTGACCAAATCTACCTAGAAATACTATGACCGTAGGCAACATAAATGCAAGATTCTTATAGAACGTTGCCCAATTTGAGATAATAAATATATCACCAAAACAACCACAATCTGAAACTGGAGATTCGAGTGCAATCCATAGGGTAAGCACTGTAAAGAAGGACATAACTAGTAGAGTCACCCAGCCTACTAACTTTCTATACAGCCCTAGGATAAGCAATACACCCAGTAGCATCTCAAGGGTAGGCAGTAATAGTGCACAGAGTGGGGCTAGCGGGTGCATAAACTCTAGGTTTAGTGCCGTAAAATAGTCCACAAATTGCACTGAAAGTCCAAATGGATTCACCGCCTTTGTAAAGCCTGAGAATAAAAATAGAATGGCTACTAACCACCTCGAAATTTGATATATCAATGGTCTCATTTTCTGCAAATGTATTTCTTTACAATAGTTTGAATCTTCTGGGCAATATCCTCGATAGATAGCATCTCCCCTGTAATATTATCTGCACACTCCACAATGTGATAGTGCTCCTGACTATGAGCTAAATAGACCTCTCTTACTCGCTCCTGAAACGATAGTGATGCCTCGTGAATATCATCCTTACCGTGTAGATACTCTCTATCTTCACCCTCACGCTGTGAGCTTAATTTCTCTTCTGTAAACTTAAATGGTACATCAAGGAATATAGTAACATCAGGGCGTGCTATTTTAAAGTGCTCATACTCCATCGACAATATCCAACTCTTCAACTCTGAGTAGTTCGCATCTCTGACCTTAGCACATTGGTATGCTATATTGCTCAACACATATCTATCAACCAATACTACCTTTGAGTCCCTCTGCCAACCCTTAATAAGTGCACTAGCATCTGCTCTATCACCTGCATATATCAACGCTATTAACTCAGGGCTAACGCTATTAATGTCACCCAATTCCCCCCTTAAAAACTTAGCTATAAGTTCACCATAGAGCGGTGCTGAAAACCTCGGAAAATGGAGATATTCAACATCCATACCCTGAGACTGTAACCAACTAGTAAGTACTGATACTTGGGTAGATTTCCCTGCGCCATCTAAACCCTCTACGACTATAAACATATCCTATTGTGATTATCTTCTAAGCATTCCAACTGCCCGTTCAATGGCATCGAGTGCTTGATTATTGTCATTAAAATTATTGTACACCCCCCACGAAGCTCTTGTTAGAGTACGTACGGAGAATCTATCCATTATAGGTTCTGCGCATAATTGACCACTACGCATAGCCACCCCAAGTTTATCGACTATCGAGACTAGGTCATAGCTGGCAACTCCCTCAATGTCGAAGCTACATATTGGTGACTTTTTCGGTGCTGTTCCCACAACTCTTACCCCCTCTATTCTCTGCTGTAACCTTTCGGTAAAGTCATTGCACAACGCCATTTCGTGCGCCTCAACCTCCTTTGGGTCGAACTCACAGATGTAATCAATAGCCTCTGCTAAGGCAATAGCACCTATAAAATTAGTGGTACCCGCCTCGAACTTAAGTGGGAGTTCTGCCCACGTACTACCCTTAGTAAGCGATACTGAGCTAATCATATCTCCGCCACCCATATATGGCGGCATTCTATCAAGGAGTTCTTCTCTACCCCACAGAACTCCAACACCAGTTGGCCCATAGAGCTTATGTGCAGAAAACGCATAGAGATCACAGCCCAACTCATCCATTGAATGTGTGCTATGTACCACCCCCTGACAGCCATCCACTACCGCTATGGCTCCAAAACTGTGGGCAAAATCTATCAACTCACGAAGCTCTGGCATAGTTCCCAGCACATTTGACGCCTGTGTTATTGCTAATACCTTAGTACGGCTATCAAATAGCTCCTTATAGTCTCCCAGAGAACCGTCATCCTCAATTGGAATCACCCGAATATCTACACCATAGCGTGAGGCAACCATCTGCCACGGAACTATATTTGAATGGTGCTCCATCTCGGATAACACTATATTGTCACCTCGCTGAAATAACATAGAACCAAGAGACACTGCCGATAGATTGAGCGATGCAGTAGCTCCAGAGGTAAAGATTACTTCTCGCTCGGAGCTTGCTCCTAGAAATTCGGCAATCCTACGCCTCGCACCCTCATAGCGTGCCGTGGTTTGCTCGCTAAGATAGTATACCCCCCTGTGCACATTAGCATTAAGAGAGCTATGTAGTTCATTAATCACATCAATAACTCTCTGAGGTTTCTGTGCAGTTGCAGCACTATCAAGATAGCACAAATCCTTGGAGTGTACCTTCACACTGCTTAACAGTGGAAAATCTGCCCTTGCATCCCTTACCGCTCTTGTCATTCTAGTTAGATATAATCATATTAAAGTTTATTTACTGCCTGCTGTACCTCGCTCTTTACTCTCTTCTGTATATCCTCGCTATAACTATCGAGTTCAAGTACACCGTAACAGAAACTCTCAAGTAGTAGGCTCTGCGCATCGTGACTATCTATACCACGTTGGCGCATATAAAATAATGCCTCCTCATTACGCTTGCCTACGGTTGCTCCGTGGTTACACTTCACATCATCGGCATATATCTCTAGCTGAGGGTCTGTAAAGACCTTAGCACTACTGCTCAATGTAATATTATCACTCTGCTGGAGTGCTATGGTTTGCTGGGCATCACGTGCTACATATATCAAGCCACTAAATCTAGCCTCTGAACTATCTGTGGCAACGGTTCTAAAGCTCTGTTCGCTCCTGCAATTTGGAACGCTATGCCTAATATTGCTTACTACCCCCACCTTTCGACTTCCCGATAGTATAACAACTCCGTTTAGCAGACATTCGGCACCTTGACCAATTATATCTATATCGAAGTTCCTTGTGATTTCATCTTCTCTAACCTCGACAATAGTCACCTTTAGCCACGAACCACTCTCAAGTTTTGCAGATAACCTACCACTCCCGCCTCCACATAATAGCAGTTCGCAACGTGCATCACGCCCTAAGCGTAGCTCTATATCACCATAACTATCAAACAAAGTCTCGATATGGCTCTCGGCACTATTTACTATAATCTCTTGTCTTTCCATTATAGTCTTTCAATTAGCCAGTCGTAACCCTTTGCCTCTAATTCATCGGCAAGCTCCTTGCCTGCGGTATGGATAATTCTACCATCGTAGAGTACGTGGATATAGTCAGGAATAATATAGTCCAACAGTCGTTTGTAGTGAGTAATCACCACTGTGGCTCTATCCTCTCGCTTTAACGCCTCAACTCCACTTGCCACAATCCTTAAAGCATCTATATCAAGTCCACTATCAGTCTCATCGAGCACAGATAAGCACGGCTCTAGCATAGCCATCTGAAATATCTCGTTCTTCTTGCGCTCACCGCCCGAAAAACCCTCATTCACAGGACGATTAACTAAAGAGTCACTAAGTTCTACAACCTTTGCCTTCTCACGCATCATCTTGAGAAATGCACCTGCCGAGATAGGCTCTTCACCTCTATACTTGCGCTGCGAGTTGATTGCAAGTCTTAGAAATGATGCCATTGAAACCCCTGCTATCTCCACAGGATATTGAAAACCTAGAAATAAACCTTCGGCAGCTCTATCTTCGATAGATAGCTCTAGGAGATTCTTGCCTCTAAATATTACCTCGCCAGAGGTGACCTCAAAGCGTTCAGAACCTGCCAGAACAGAAGAAAGAGTAGACTTTCCTGCCCCATTTGGTCCCATAATAGCGTGGGTCTCACCTGCCTTAATAGACAGATTTACCCCCTTTAATATCTCACGCCCCTCAACTCTAGCGTGTAAATCTCTTATCTCTAACATTTTTTTATGCAGTTTTTGTACGGATAGCTCCGATTCGTTGCGTTTATTCTTTTAAAAAAAATATGTATCTCGGGGACAACAATTATAGTTATCCTCCCAAAAATTAACCTACACTACCCTCCAATGAGAGTGCTAATAGTTTTTGTGCCTCAACGGCAAACTCCATTGGTAAGTGCTGTAATACTTCTTTAGCGTAACCATTAACTATCAATCCAACAGCATCCTCTGTGGATATACCTCGCTGATTGCAATAGAATAGTTGCTGTTCGCCTATCTTCGAGGTTGTAGCCTCGTGCTCCACCGAGCTTGATTCATTATCACACTCAATATACGGGAATGTGTGAGCGCCACATAGCGAACCGATAAGCAACGAGTCACACTGTGAGTAGTTCTTACAATTTGGTGCATTTTTATGCACTTTGACCAATCCACGATATGAATTTTCGGAGTGACCAGCAGATATTCCCTTGCTCACTATTCTACTCTTAGAACCCTCGCCTAGGTGAATCATCTTCGTGCCTGTATCAGCTTGTTGATAACCCTTAGTTAGTGCAACTGAGTAGAACTCACCGATAGAGTTCTTCCCCTTTAGGATACAAGATGGATACTTCCACGTAATAGCAGAGCCAGTCTCAACCTGTGTCCAACTCAGCTTAGAGTTATCGCCTCGACAGATACCACGCTTGGTTACAAAGTTATAGATACCTCCAACTCCATTCTCATCACCCGCATACCAGTTCTGAACAGTGGAGTACTTAACCTCTGCGTCACTCTCGACGATAATCTCAACTATTGCTGCGTGAAGCTGATTCTCATCACGAGCAGGTGCAGTACAACCCTCTAGGTAGCTCACATAAGAGCCTTGATCTGCAATGATTAACGTACGCTCAAACTGACCTGTTCCAGCAGCATTGATGCGGAAGTAGGTCGATAACTCCATTGGACACCTTACACCCTTTGGGATATAACAGAATGATCCATCAGAGAATACAGCTGAGTTAAGTGCTGCAAAGAAGTTGTCGGTATATGAGACAACCGATGCCATATATTTCTTGACAAGTTCTGGATGCTCTTGGACAGCCTCGGAGAATGAACAGAAGATTATGCCTCTCTCAGCCAAATCCTTCTGGAATGTAGTCTTCACCGATACAGAGTCTACTACTGCATCGACTGCAAAGCCACTGAGTGCCTTTTGCTCGTCGAGGGGAACCCCCAACTTTTCAAACGTCTCTTTTAGTACTGGGTCTATTTCGTCTACACCGTCCTCAAATACCTTCTTTGGTTTTGGTTCAGCGTAGTATATAATCTCGTTATAGTCAATATCAGGGATATTGAGGTGTGCCCACTTTGGCATTGATAGGGTCTTCCAATGGGCATATGCCTTAAGCCTAAAGTTTAATAACCACTCTGGTTCATTTTTCTTCGCTGAGATAGTACGTATAGTATCCTCGCTAAGTCCCTTGGCTATAAGTTCTGTTGCAATGTCGGTAGTAAAGCCATAGGCATACTTGGACTCTGCCAAACTTTCAATTATTTCTCTTTCATCAGCCATAGTATATAGCTTTATTTTTTCCTATTAATATTTAAGGATTATGGGGGTATGTTTGTTTAATTATGAGTTTATCAAAAAGGGTACAAACACACTGTGTAGAACTCATAATTTTTATAAAATGAGGGCTAAGAACTTCTGTGAGCCCTGCCCTCTTTTTTAATTATCTTGAAGTAAATCTTAGATTACAAAGGTGTCGTAGGGGCCGAGCAAGGAGGTGTACTTTTGTTGTACGTGACCATTGCTCAACCCCAAAGACTTTATGTAGTAATCACCCTCAAATATTACTATTGTGGGTGAGTGTTGTTGAATGCTTCTAACTTAGACTTATACTCATTGCCATAATCACGACAAATAAAGTACATTTGACGAAGTAGGTCAATAACACTAGCATCCTGAGGATATAGTGCATAACACTCCTCTAGTAATACTACTGCCTCTTTACGTAAATCAGCAACTTGCACCATCATCTTCTCATAGGTTTCAACATCGTTAATATCTAACTTGTTAGCCTCTTCAACTAGAGCATCAGACTCCATTACCTTGAATACAGCATAGTTATACATAGCGTGCATACTTGTAGGATCAAGTTCTAATGCATTGTCAAGTGCCTTGTATGACTCTACACGGTTGCCTGATTGCTCCCAAATTTGAGCCTCTACAAGGTATAGCGATACATTTGTAGGGTCAACATCTTGCGCTCTTTTGATAAGTGTAATAAGTTCCTCAGGTGAGCGTTCAGCTAGTATATAAGCATTGATAAGTCCGCCCATAAGCGACGCATTCTCTGGATACTTAGTAAAGCCTTCTTCGTAGATTTCGATCGCTTTGTTTATGTTATCCTGCTTTTCGTAACAACCTGCTAGGTAGTAGTACGTTAGACCTTCTTGAGCAGAACCCATTGACAACATATTTTCAAAAGTCTGTTGAGCCTTTGCGTAGTTCTCAGCCTCGAAGTAACATATACCTGAGAAGTAAAAAGCAACTGTATCTACCTGACCCTTAAGTTCTTTAACCTCATATGCTCCCATAAAAGCATCACCTGCTTGTTCTGGTTTGCCAATAGCGTATAGGTTACGTCCAACTGAGTTAAGTTCTGCTGCTAGTTTGTTAACTACTGCTGAAGATTTAGACGAAGTCGCAAAGCTCTTAGCATTAATCTCTTTTGCCTTTTCAAGTGATGCGATAGCCTCTTGAGGTGCGTTAGCGTATAACTCTTCACGAGCCTCCCAGTAAATAACCGATCCGCTGTTATTAACGTATAGATCTAGAGTTGGGAAGATGTACTTACTATACATCTCACCTTGTAGTGTTGCCTCTTCAATCGCCTTTGGCTCTCCTAGTATAAGTTGAAGCTGTGCAATAGGAGTTTGCGCTACAAGGCTAGAGGTGTAGTGTGCTGTTGCCTCGGTAAAAATTTCAGCTCTATCAATCCAAGTGTTGATCTTTGCAGCCTTCTTTGCGTCGGCAATTGCGGCATCGCTACGTTCAATCTTCTTTAGAACTGCTTGAGCTTCTTTACTCTGTGCTGAAGCTGCCACAGTAGTTAGTGCAGCTAGAGCAATAAAAAGAATCTTTTTCATTGTTTTTCTGTATTAATTTTAGTTATTATTCTATTTTATTCAGTCTGGCTAGCATCTTGAGGCTGACTCTCAAGCACTACACCATCTTGAACTTCTTCTTCCTCCTCGCTACGTGGAACTGCAATCACAGATGCAATACTGTCATCTCCTCTAAGGGCAATGACTCTTACTCCCTGCGTTGCACGACCTGTCTGGCGAATCTCATTAACCTTCGTGCGTATAGTAATACCCGAACGATTGATGATAATTAAATCATCCTCATCGTTCACTAATTGAATAGAGACTAACTTGCCTGTCTTATCAGTAATATTAAGTGCCTTAACACCCTTACCTCCACGGCTCTGTAATCTATACTCTTCTATATCGGTACGCTTACCCATACCATTTTCAGTTACTACGAATATATCCTTACCGCTATCAGGCTCAACTGTTAACATACCGATAACCTCATCGCCTTGCTCTAGATTAATACCACGAACACCCGATGCAGTACGTCCTATTGCCCTTGCGTTATTCTCATCAAAGCGAACTGACTTACCTCCTCTGGATGCTAGCACAATTTGTGAGTTGCCACTAGTTAGTTTAGCCTCGATAAGCTCATCACCCTCACGGAAAGTAATGGCATTAACGCCATTTGCTCTTGGACGAGAATATGCCTCTAACTTCGTCTTCTTGATAAGCCCCTCACGAGTACACATAATAATATAGTTATTATTTATGTATTCACTATCACTTAGTTTCTTAACGTTGATATATGCACGTACCTTGTCGCTAGGATCTATCTGAATAACATTCTGAATTGCTCGACCCTTGCTAGTCTTTGTTCCCTCTGGAATGTCATATACCTTCAACCAATAACAACGACCCTTCTCGGTGAAGAGCATCATTGTATTGTGCATTGTGGCAACGTATAGGTGTTCGATAAAGTCCTCGTCACGAGTCGCCGAACCCTTTGAACCAACCCCGCCTCGACTCTGAGTTCTATACTCGGTCAGTGGGGTGCGTTTAATGTAACCTAGGTGTGAAATCGTAATTACAACCTCCTCGTCTGCATAGAAATCCTCAGGATTAAACTCTGCTGAACTTAGCACTATCTCAGTACGACGCTCATCACCATACTTCTCCTGTATGGCAATCAACTCATCTTTGATTAACTGCATTCTCATCGATTTGCTTGCCAGTAGGTCGTTGTAATATGCTATCATCTTCTGAAGTTCATCGAATTCAGCCTGAAGTTTAGTGCGCTCAAGTCCTGTAAGGGCACGTAGACGCATCTCAACAATGGCAGTAACCTGCTCCGAACTAAAGCCAAAACGCTCCACAAGTGCATTCTTTGCCGCCTCGGTATTGGCTGCGGCTCTAATAATTGCAATTACCTCATCAATATTATCTTGAGCAATCAATAGACCCTCTAGTATGTGAGCACGTTGCTCTGCCTGAGATAGTTCAAACTGCGTTCTGCGATATACTACATCGTGGCGATGCTCCACAAAGTACTTAATTAATTGCTTTAAATTTAAAGCCTTTGGACGACCCTTTACAAGTGCAATGTTATTCACCGAGAATGATGTCTGCATTGCTGAGTACTTATAGAGATTATTGAGCACTACGTTAGCTATGGCATCTTGCTTTAAGATGATAACAATACGCATACCATTTCTATCACTCTCATCATTTATATAGGAAATGCCCTCTATACGCTTTTCGTTGATCATCTCTCCAATCTTCGAGATCATCTCCGCCTTGTTTACTTGATATGGTATCTCTTTGACAATAATACAAGTTCTACCTGTCTTGGTGTACTCTATCTCAGTCTTCGCACGCATAACCACACGTCCTTTACCTGTGTGGTACGCCTCCTTTACACCCTCATATCCATAGATCGTACCTCCAGTTGGAAAGTCAGGTGCCTTGATAATAGGTATAAGGTCATCGATCTCGATCTCAGGATTATCAATATACGCATTTACCGCAGAGATAGTATCTGTAAGGTTGTGTGGAGGCATATTTGTAGCCATACCCACTGCAATACCACTAGTACCATTTACAAGTAGTAGTGGAATACGAGTTGGAAGCACTGTTGGTTCCTTTATCGAGTCGTCGAAGTTTAATGAAAAATCAACAGTATCCTTGTCAATATCTGCCATCACCTCACTAGAGATCTTCTTCATTCTAGCCTCAGTATAACGCATCGCCGCTGGGCTATCTCCGTCTACCGAACCAAAGTTACCCTGTCCATCAACCAACTGATAACGCATACTCCACTCCTGTGCCATACGTACCATTGCATCATAAACCGAGCTATCGCCGTGTGGGTGAAACTTACCCATCACATCCCCGACAATACGGGCTGATTTCTTAAATGGTTTGTCCGAATATAGACTAAGTTCATTAGCCATACCATAAAGTATTCTTCTGTGTACTGGCTTCATACCATCACGAACATCTGGAAGTGCTCTTGAGACAATCACTGACATTGAGTAGTCAATATATGCCGTCTTCATTTCCTCTTCGATGTTCACCTTAATAACCCTTTGGTTATCCGCAACTTGTCCTAGCGTTTCATCTGTTTTATTTTCTTCACTCATTTCAATATATTTTCTTGAATGTTCTGTCTAAAGTCTACTTTAATGCGTAAAGGTACTATTTTTTTTATAATTATACCGTATTTTATACTTATTTTTAAGCTCTATTTTGCCGAAAAGAGCTTTTGTATCTTTGCTAATAAGTGGGCAATTTTACTCTATGCTAGGTGTTATTATATCTCTTTGTTAATAATTGTTTGCAAGGCGAACAATTCTGATAAAAAACAGCAGAAAAAGGAACATTGTCACAGCAAAATAGTTGGG